>JARRRO010000116.1:0-14385 GCA_037380645.1 Gammaproteobacteria bacterium
CACCCGCATGAGGCGTCGCGCAGTATCACGGTCGGGAGGCAGACTGCAGCGCTCGGTCCACGAAAGCCGCGCGCTGAGGTGGCAGGCAAGCGGCCAGCTCTTGCGAGAGACGTAATTGGAGAACCGAATCGTGTAACCGAGGTTCTCCTGCAGAGCTGCGACGGCCCGGTGCACCTGAATATGTTCGGCGTGCCCGTATTCCCCCCACGGGTTGTGGGTGTAGACAGCGGCGGCTCCGGCAAGCGCCTCGCCGAGCGCCGTCACCAGGCGCGGGTAGTTGGTTTCGTAGCGTTCGCGTGCCGCGGCATCGGTGATGGCGATACCCGTAGGCGTCAATTGCGGCCGGGCCCAGTCCACCAAGTTCAGTACACCGCTTTCGGGAATGTCCAGCGATACCAGGTCGTGCAGGGGTAGCTCGGCCGTCGCGGCGCGCCGGGCGGCCGAGTCCCGTGGCCTTGCAAACAGATCGCCGAAGCACAGGATAATGCGATCGGCGTTCGCGATCGCCGAACTGAGCCACAGGGCCTCATCATCAGGGTGGGCCACGACCAGAGCCGTAAAACCCTCCCCCTGTGAGACATTGCTGCGTCCCGGGCGTGCAGAGCTTGTCACCGGTGACTTGGTGTCAATCATCAACCGGATAATATCCCGTCATAGAAGTCTTCGAGTTTCTCGGTTTGCCTGTGAATATCAAATCGTGTCTCCACCAGGGCCCTTGCCTGGCGCGCCATGCGGGCCCGCCGGGTGTCATCGGCGAACAGTTCGGCCATGCGGGCGGCCAGTTCTTCGCTATCCCGTTCGGCCGCCAGACAGCCTGTCTGTCCGTCAACGATGACTTCCGGGATCCCGCCATGACGGGTACCGACTATGGGCACCCCGCTGGCGGCGGCCTCCAACAGCACCATTCCCAGGCCCTCGCTGCGCCCCGTTCTGGTACGTACACTGGGCAGCACAAACATGGCCGCCTTGCGCATCCAGGCCAGCACCTGGTCATGGGATTGCGCCCCGAGAAACCGTACCCGTGCAGCCACCCCCAGTGACCGGGCGAGGGCCTGCAGGCGGTGTTTAAGCGGCCCTTCGCCAATAATGACCAGCCCGGTCTCCGGCAGGTGCGGCGCGAGCCTGGCGAAGGCCCGGATCAGATATTCGGTACCCTTGACCTCTACCAGCCGCGCGACGGTCAATATGACCGGTGTTTCCTCGCCCGCCTCACGCGGCCGGATCGCCCCGGTGTTCACCCCGATGTAGTGAACATGGGTACGCTTTTCGGGAAAACCCAGCGCCAGCACCCGGTCCCGGATAAAGGACGAGGCGCACAGGAACAGATCGCCCTGCCGCGCCAGGCGCCGGCGAAACAGGGGGTAATTGGCCCAGGCGGGCGAGCACAACAGGGCGCCGGTCGACAGGGTGGCGTCAAAGCCGTGGAAGGTGGTGACTTGCGGCACGCCGAGGCGCCTGGCGAGCGGCAGGGCATAGACGCCCTCGATGCCGAAGTGAGCATGGATCAGGGCCGGTCGGCGTTCACCGAGCAAACGGCTGTAGGGACGCGGGTCTCGTGTGATCATCTGCCATGCCAGGCGGGGCAAACTGCCCGGTCCGGGCGAGTCTCCCAGGGCCAGCGATTCCGCTCCCGGTGGCCCCGGCCCGAAACGCACGCGTCCGAGATAAAGCGGTTTGAAGCGTTGCAGCTGTTCGGCCTGCTGGGTAATAAACGTCTCGGAGATTTTGAACAGGTTATGACGGAATACTACGATGTCACGCATGCGCTGCTCTCATCTTTTCGTGCATCCCATCCATCAGGCACAGCGGGGTGGCAGGGCGGTTAATCGGCGCCCATGCCGCCTTTGCATTCCGGAAGGCTGCCCTTTCGCCACTACCGCACACGAGGCTCAGCATGGGGTACTCGCCTCGCGCCAGATTCGACGCAACGCGTCCCACAGGCCGTGTCGGCTGGAGCGGGTATAGAATTGCGGCCACTCCCGAACCTGGCGGCGGTAGGCTGTCCTCAGATTGTGGTACGGCATGCTGGGAAACAGGTGATGGGTGGCATGGTAGCGGAGCCCCACCGGCGCCCACAATGCGGTCAATACCAGGTTGCCGGGTATATCGACGGAATCGAGAAACTGCTCGGAGACGGTCATTGGCTGGTCGCTGGTATTGCGGTAGCAGTGGGCGGCCAGGGTACGCACCGCGTTGATGCAAAAGATAGCAACCGCCACCAGATACCACAGTCCCAGAACCCGCCACGGCAGCACACCGATCTTCGCCAGGGTGAGCGCCGTGGCGCCGTAGGCGAAAGCCAGGGCCTCCTGCCACCACCAGCCACGCTCATCACGGTCCGAAACCCCGCGCTTGAAGCCGGGATCGATAATCAGGGATGACATCCGCTCCCACAGCAGGTGCCTCACGCGCGGGCTGACCCAGCCAAACGGCGTCAACAACACGAAGCGTAATACCAATAACGCCGGCACCACGAGCCCCATGGCTACAAACCCCACCATCGCCCAGGGTGACATCCGTGCTGCAAACGGCAGGTATTCACCATCCGCCCCGGTGCCGTAGACGTTGCGCTGATGATGGTGATTGTGTACGCCGCTGTAGGTATATGAGGGCACCAGCAGCAAACATCCGCACAACACATTCCACACCAGGCGGAAGGTGCCGAAGGTCCCGCGTCTGAGGTGGGAAAGCTCATGAATGAAGATCACCGCCCGGTACATGGCCAGCACGCACACCAGGTAGGCGAACACCTGCACCAGAGGTCTACCGGAAGCCCACAAGGTGGTTGCGAACGCCATCCAGGCGAGGGTTACATGGAACAGAAAATCCGTCCAGTACAGCCACGGCCTGGGCTCGAACAGGTCCCGCACAAGACGGCGGGCATCGTGCAACGGGAAGGTTTCAGGTGGATTCTCGGATGGCAAAGGACTAACCCGGATGGCAGGACCCATGAAGCGCGATTGTCGCGATGCTTAAGTCATTCCTCACGGCAGCATGGCGGTAGGTGTGGGACAGGTGCGTTCTTTCGACCTGCATATCGGATCCAAGCCCGGTGACGCCTGACTTGCGGCATTCCCCTGGTTTGGCATCGGCAACAGCCCCCCGCAACAACCCCTGGCCATATTCGATTAATGGTAAACAGCCGGGGCTGCCGCTGCTCGTGTTAATCACATTCTGTGTAGCCATACCTGTCTGCCCTGGTTGTAAAGCACCCGGTCATTCCCCGGGACGCAAGCCGGTGACATGCTTTGCGCTACAGATGATATGAGGCATGTACAATACAGGCGATCAGGTTTTTGATCGGTAGCTCGGCCAAAAGCGATCATCATGCCGGCATGGCACTGCCAGGGACATCTTTGTTATTTAATCAGGACATAGCATATCATGGTCCTAACCCTCCATGAACTTGGTTATTGCCATCGGGCCTGACGGCCGAACCGGCGCGGTAACGGGCAGCGGATGGCCTGAACCTGTACGGCAGCCCTCGTCGGCCATACGGGCAGGTTGCCACATTATCCGGAAGTCGTCGGCAGCGTGAACTCGGGTTATGATACGTTCACAAGGCCACCTGAGATCACATCGAAGTCCCGTGGTTTCGTCTACAGGCGCGAGCCTGCGAGGAGCAGAAAGATCGGTGGGGATCGGAAGGGGTATCAGCCTTTAAACGGCCCGGTTTTTTTCCGTTCCACATCAGTTTCCATATTAAACACAGTAACGTTATATTCACTGATATTACATCCGCAACCATTAACATAGTCAATATGCGCGTCTGGATATCGACTAACATACATTTTTTTGGGGACAGCCTTCCGCTGCTCCTGTTAATCCGAATGTCGGCACGGATCCCGGTCAGTGGCTGATCCAGCATTCAGGCCGGCCAAACCGGGCATACTCTGGAATCCGCTGAGCGGGCGCATTCGCCGGCGGCGGGCGGAAGTGCGCCGCCTGCTGGCCACGTTCCCGTCCGCCACTATCAGGGAAGCCACCGGTATCGAAGAGACGTCCGCGGCACTGCATACCTTTGCCGCAGAGGGGGTGGATTTGGTGGTGGTGATGGGTGGAGACGGGACGCTGCAAATGGTGTTGTCCCGCCTGTTCGACGCCCGGCCATTTGCGGCCATGCCGGTGCTGACCGTGGTCCCCACCGGTACCACCAACATGACGGCGCTGGATCTCGGTGTGCGGGGTCGCCCCGAGCGGGTGCTGCGGCGGCTACACCGCCGCCTGTTGGCACCGTCAGCCGCGCCACTGGTCCGGCGCCGTGCCGTCCGTATCCAACAACAGGGCCGCCCCGACGTCTACGGCATGTTCTTCGGGGCGGGAGCAATCGCCGGCGGCGTCGACTACTTCCAGAGCCGGATCAAGAAAACGGGCATGACCGGGGAGATGGCCGCCGGTCTGGTGGTCCTGAAGTTCCTGGGCGAACTCCTGGTCGGACGGCGGGGACGGATCATGCTGCCGGTGCGGGCCTCGCTCGCGGAGACGGTCGGCGGAGAGGAAGGATCCTATATGTTGATCCTGGTCAGCACCCTGGACCGGCTGCTGCTGGGCACGCGCCCCTACTGGGGTGAGGGGAATGAGCCGCTGCACTTTACCTGCATCAGGGAGTCCCCGCGCCGGTTCTGGCTGTCCCTGGCACCGCTGGTCACGGGATGCGGCGGCCGCCTCCGGGGAGAGGACGGCTACCGCAGCCGCAACGTTGGGGAAGTGGAGATCATGATGGACGATCGGTTCGTCCTCGACGGCGAACTGTATTCTGCGCAAAGCGGCAACGGCCCCCTGCGCTTGTCTGCGACCGAGCCAGCCGTCTTTCTCGTTCCCTGAATCGCGTGTAAGATCGGCGCATGAAAAAGCGGCTTCAGAGCCTGGGGGTAACGATACCCTCCTCTCTTATCAACGAGGTCGCCTCCCAGAGTTCACGCATAATCCCGTCGGATTTCTCCCTGTTCGTCGAGGAACTGAAAAACCGGTTCGGTGCGTCCCTGGAGGCGGTGATCCTGTACGGTTCCTGCCTGCGCAGCCGCAATCCCGCCGATGGTGTCGTCGATCTGTATGCCGTCGTCGACGATTACCGCCACGCCTATTCATCGGCGGGTCTGCGCCGCCTCAATGCGTGGCTGCCGCCCAATGTCTTTTACATGGAGATGAAGCGGGAGGACGTGACGCTGCGTACCAAGTATGCCGTGATCTCCATGGCGGATTTCGAAACAGGCATCTTCAACTGGTTTCATTCCTATCTGTGGGCGCGGTTCGCCCAGCCGGTGCGCATCATATTTGCGCGGGACGAAAGTCAGCGGGATCATATGCATTACCTGCTTGCCGCCGCGGTCATCCGGTTTCTCGGCGAGGGCATCGCCACCCTGGGTTTCTGCGAGGCGGATGCGGAAACGATCTGGACAAAAAGCCTGTCCCTGGCCTATGCCGCCGAGCTGCGGCCAGAGAAGGAGAATCGCGCCCGCCAGTTGACCCATCTCAACCTGGGGGATTTCACCCGACTGACCGCCTGCGTAGCGCCGTCCATTTCCGGCATGCTGGAATTGCTGCCCCATGGCTACTACCGCTGCCGGGTCTCGCCCTCGGAGCAGCGGCGGGCTCTGAGACGCTGGCGGCTGCGGCGCTGGCAGGGCCGGGCTTTATCCGTGCTGCGGCTGTCCAAGGCCGTCTTCACGTTCAAGAACTGCCTTGACTACGGCGCAAACACGAAATCAGTCGTTCAACACTTCAGTTGAAATAGAAGCGGCGCGCCGTACAGCCCAGAACATATATAGGGACGTTTATTCCAATACCTCCTTGAAAGGGTCGAGTTAATGCAGCCAAGCGAGCAGACAGAACAAAACCAGTCCGGCGTATCTGCCAAACGCAAGCACCGGCCCAGCGTTGCCGTGGGGATTTGGATCATCAAGCGCATTGAACGGATACTGGTGCGTTACAGCAAGGTCGGGGACCGGCCGGTATTTGATGCCGCGCAGTTCGGCTGGATTAGGCCGCTGGAGGCCGACTGGCGCAAGGTCCGGGCGGAGCTGGAGCGGGTCCTGGAAAAACCCGAGGAACTGCCCAACTTCCAGGATATCTCCCGCGACCAGATCAACATCACCCAGGATGACCGCTGGAAGACGTTCTTTCTATACGGTTACGGCTACCGGATAGACCGCCATTGCGAGATGTGTCCGGAAACTACCCGTCTGGTGGAGGCGATCCCGGGCATGCTTACCGCCTTCTTTTCCGTGCTCTCTCCCGGCAAGCACATCCCCTTGCACCGGGGGCCGTACAAGGGCCTGCTGCGTTGCCATCTGGCGCTGATGGTCCCCGAACCGAACGAGGAATGCTGGATCGAGGTCGGCGGCGAGCGCGCGCACTGGCAGGAAGGCCGCTGTCTGGTCTTCGACGATACCTACCGGCACCGTGTGGAGAACAACACCGAGGGCGTGCGCGTGGTGCTGTTCCTGGACGTGCTGCGGCCGTTGCGGTTCCCCGGCTCGGTCCTCAACCGGTTCATCCTGCGCCTGATGCGATGGTCGCCCTTCATCCGGGACGCGGTGCGCAACCAGCGCGCCTGGGAGCGCAGGCTGGGTTACTGAAAAAGCCGGTCGGAAAGCGTTTTGAATTGCAAAGATGTCATGCTGTAATTTTCATTTCATCCGAGGTGCATATTCCATGAAAGGCCGGACATAATGCGGCGGGTTGCCGGAATAATAACGATCTGCCTGGTTCTCTCCGGCATCAACTGCCTGGCCGCTTCCAAGGCACGGAATACGGATAATTACGATTACGTCGTCAAGAACCTGTTCTGGCATGATCTGTATGCCGACGGAGGCTGGTCGCTCTACTGCGGTTACAGATTCGGCCCGGACAGGATGACCGCCCGGGGCAGAGCCATGGTGGCGGGGCACATTTATCCCGTCACCGGGCTGGTCAAGTACGTGCATTGCCGCAGCCGGCTGCAATGCTACGACAGCGGAAATGAGAAATTCAGAAAGATGGACGCCGATCTGCACAACCTGTATCCGGTCTGGGATGCATTGGTGATCTACCGTTACGAGAGGCGATACGGCGAGATAAAAACCGGTAACCGGCGCTTCAAGGACTGTGATTTCGAATGGAAAGGGGATGTGGTCGAACCGCGTCCCATCGCCCGGGGCAACATCGCCAGGGCCTACTTTTACATGCACCGGCGCTACGGCCTGCCCATCAATCCGGTCATGCTGCCGCTATTGAAACGCTGGAACCGGGACGACCCGCCAAGCAGCCAGGAAAAATACCGGAATAACCGCATCCAGACCCTGCAGGGTGTCCGTAATCCATACATCGACAATCCGACCCTGGCGGACAGGATCACTTCGGCGGCGGGGAAAGAGGTTGCGGGAGACGGCCCTCAGCCGGGGCGGGTGGCCAGGATCAGGGAGAAATAGCGGTTTTCCGGCTGGTAGTGCCGAACCGGCTCCAGCCCGCAATCGCACAGCAGCTCCCGCAGCTGTTCAAACCTGAACTTGTGGCTGAGCTCGGTGAGGATGCGTTCCCCCCGTTCCAGCCGGATGGTGCTACGCAGCGTCCCCAGGCGCACGTCCTGTTCGCACTGCGATTCCAGGTACATCTCTATACGCGAAAGTTCCCGGTTGAATACCGCCTCATGGGTGAAATTGGCGGTATCGAAATCCGCATCCAGTTCCCTCGCGGATGAAGTCGCGCGCCTGGTCCGGCTCAAAATTGCCTATGGTGCTGCCGAGGAAGACGTAAATACCGGTACCCTCGCCGGGGGGCAGGTTGCCCAGGCCGGCATGGTAGTCCCCCAACAGCGGCGTAACTTCCAGCCACGGATAAATCCCGATGAGATCCGCTGCCGCCTGTTCCAGGGCCGCCTCGCAGACATCGAAGGGCGTGTAGCTGCACATGTGGTCGCCGGCTTCACAGGCGTCGAACAGGCGCCGCGTCTTGCGGGAGCTGCCGCTGCCCAGTTCGATGATCCGATCCGGCGCGGCCAGGGCGATGATGTCGGCGCCGTGGCGGGCCAGCAGGGCGTCCTCGGTGCGAGTGGGATAGTACTCGTCGGTGACGCAGATGCGTTCGAACAGTTCCGATCCGGCGTCATCGTAGAAGTACTTGGGCGGCAGTTGGCGCGGTCGGTTCAGCAAACCGTTGCGCACGTCCTCGATCAGATCGGGAACGTGTCGGGTGGGGATAACGGAAATACAGGACGGCTTGACGTCAGCGACACTTTTGACTGCCGATTGGGTCACGATGATTTATCCTTTACCATCCATCACAGACTAGCACCGGAGATGTGCAATTGCCATTTTCGCACGATGACAACACTTCAAGCTCCGCGCACCATTCACTTCTATCTATCAGATATTCATCATGAATAAAAATTCCTTCCACGTGCCGGGGGAGGGGGTGACTTTGATAACCGCCAGCCGGCGGCTGGCCCGTTATTGCCGGCATGCCCACGCGCGCGCGCAGCTCGAGCGCGGCCGCCGCGCCTGGCCTTCGCCGGACATCCTGCCGTGGCAGGCGTGGCTGCAGCGGCGCTGGGAGGAGCGGGCCGCCGAACATGCCGATCTGTTGTTGCTGCACCCTTATCAGGAACAGGTATTGTGGCAGCAGATTATCGCCGCCTCGCCCTGGGCGGAGGCCCTCCTGCACCCCGCCAACGTGGCGCAGCGGGCAATGCAGGCGTGGGCGCTGCTGCGCCGGCACCGGGTGGCGATCTTTCCACCGGACACCGTGCTCAACCACGATGCCCGCGCCTTCAAGTCCTGGGCCGATGTATTTGAGGACGCCTGCCGGCAGCGCGGTTGGTGCGATACGGAAACGATGTTGGATGTGCTGGCGGATGATGCCGCGGGGAGGGCGCCCGGCCCCGGCGGCGACCTCGTCCTGCTGGGCTTCGAACGCCTCACCCCGCAGCAGCAGAGGCTGCTCGCCGCCCTGGAGGCCCGCGGCCGCAAAGTCGTTCAGAAAAGGTCCGAAGGGAAAAGCGGCTCCGTCCCTGTCGTCTCGGGCCACGCCGATGCCGGAGCCGAGATCCGGGCGGCGGCCGAGTGGGCACGCGCCCGCCTGGAAGAGGATGCGGGCCGGCGCATCGGCATCGTCATTCCCGATCTCCATGTCCGCCGCGGAGAGATCCTGCGGCAGTTCGAAGACTGTCTGGCGCCGGGACGGCTGGCGGGGACGGGCGAGGCCGCACTGCCCTTCAGTCTACAACGGCAGGGCGATCGAGGTGGCGCCCGACGGCGCGACAGGGAGGAAGAGGAAAGGGTGCAGCGCGCCCGGCTGGACGCCCGCCTGCGTGACTACGGCGAGGTCCGGCTGGATTTGCGTTCCCTGCGCCGCATCGCCGCAGGGGAACCGGGGGAGGACGGTCGGCCACGGCGCTTCCTCGATGCCCTCGCCGCGGTGGAGGAGTATCTGCACCAGCTTCCCCGGCAGGCCGCGCCACTGGCCTGGGCGGGGCATATCTCCCGTCTGCTGGCTCTGGCCGGCTGGCCCGGCGGCCGCGAACTGGACAGCGGCGAGTACCAGACCGTCGGGGCCTGGCGCGAGGCGCTGGATCGCTTCGTCTCCCTGCAACTGGTGGAGCGCAGCCTGGATCTGGCCGCCGCCGTGCGCCATCTGCGGCGCATCGCCGCGGGTTTCAGTTTCCAGCCCCAGACCCCGGAGACGCCCGTACAGATCATGGGCCTGGCCGGCGCCGCGGACATGGCCTTCGACCACCTCTGGGTTGCGGGTCTGGGGGAAGAGTCCTGGCCGCCGCCGGCGCAGCCCAATCCCTACATCCCCCTGGCGCTGCAGCGCCGGCACGCCATGCCCGGCGCCGCGGCGGACCTGTGCCTGGCCGAGGCCCGGGAGACCCTGGAACGGCTGCTGGCTTCCGCCGGCGAGGTGGTGCTCAGTTACCCTCAGAACGAGGGGGAGCGGGGTTTGCGCCCCAGTCCGCTGCTGCGCCCGTTCGCGTCCGGGCCGGTGGCACCCGCCGCCCCGCTGCCCGACTATGCGGCGCAGATCCTGGCCGGCGCAGAACTGCAGGCGTTTACCGATGATCGCGCCCCGCCCCTGGCCGACGGACACCGCAGCGGTGGCGGGACAGGGCTGTTCCGGGATCAGTCGGTCTGCCCGTTTCGGGCCTTCGCCCGCTACCGCCTGCACGCGGCGGCGCCAGAGGAGGTGGACATCGGTTTGGGTCCCCGGGACCGCGGTCTGATCCTGCACCGCGTCCTGCATCTCCTGTGGCAGCGGCTGGGGTCCCAGGAGCGGCTTGAGGTGCTGGAAGAGAGCGCAATCGAGGCGATGCTGGCCGCCGTCATCGATGACACCGTGGAAAGATTCCGCCGCCGGCACCCGCTGACCTGGACGGCGCGGTTCACCGCCCTGGAAAAGGCGCGCCTTAACGGGCTGCTGCGTGACTGGCTGGCCGAGGAGCGGCGGCGCGCCCCGTTCGAGGTCATTGCCTGCGAACTGGAGCAGGACATCGTTTTCGAGGGGCTGGCGGTGAGGACCCGCCTGGATCGCATCGACCGGCTGGCGGACGGCGGCGAAGTCATTATCGATTACAAAACCGGCGAGGCCAGCGTCAACGAATGGCTGGGAGAGAGACCCGATGATCCGCAGCTGCCGCTGTACGCGGTGACCCGGGAGGCGCAGGTCGCCGGCGTCGCCTTCGCCCGCCTCAAGCGCGGCCGGGGTTTCGGTTACCAGGGACTGGCCAGGGACGCGGGCATCCTGCCGGGGACAGAGGACTTTGCCGCCACGCGCATCGCCGCGCAGGTTGCCGGCGCGGGAGAGGTTTCTTCCTGGGAAGCACTGCTCGCCGACTGGCGCGCGACCCTGGCGCGGCTGGCCCGCGGCTTTTGCGAGGGCGACGCCCGGGTGGATCCCAAGTCCCCCCAGAGCTGCCGCTATTGCGATCAGCACGCCCTCTGCCGGATCCATGAAACACGGGCCGGCGCGAGGTTGGAGGCGGATGGCGATGACTGACCGGCCCGTGGCCGATCTGGAACAGCGCCGCGCGGCCATCCGCCCGGACGGATCCTTCCTGGTGCAGGCGCCGGCCGGTTCCGGCAAGACGGAACTCCTGATCCAGCGCTACCTGCAGTTACTCGCCGTGGTGGAGGAGCCGGAGGAGATCGTGGCCATCACCTTCACCCGCAAGGCCGCCGGGGAGATGCGCGGGCGCATCTTAACTGCCCTGGAGCGGGTCGATACTGCAGCGGCGCCGGCGGACGAGGCGGCGCGGCAGACCCTGGCCCTGGCCGCGGCGGCCATGGCCAGGAACCGGGAGCGGGGCTGGCAGCTGGAAGACAGTCCCGGACGCCTGCGCATCCAGACCATCGATTCCCTGTGCGGCGCCCTGACCCGGCAGATGCCCGTCCTGTCCCGTTTCGGCGCCCAGCCGGAGATCGTCGAAGACCCGGGGGAGCTGTACCGGCAGGCTGCCGCCGACACCCTGGCCGAACTGGAAGGGGGTGCCGGCTGGTCCGAGGCCATCGCCGTACTGCTGGGACACCTGGACAATGACCTGCCCCGGGTTAGGGACATGCTGGCGGAGATGCTGGCCCGGCGCGATCAATGGCTGCGTCACGTGGCCGGCGAAATCCGCCGCGATGCCCTGGAGGCCGCCCTGCGCCACGCTATCTCCGCCACCCTGGAGGCGGTCAGGGGGGCTCTCCCCCCCGACTGTGGTATTGAGCTGGCGGCCCTGCTGGACTATGCCGCTGCTAATCTGGCGCGGGATGGCCGGGAGGCGCCCGCCGGGGCGTGTCGCGGCCTGACTGACCTGCCGCCGGCGGAGGCCGCGGCGCTGGCGCAGTGGCGGGGGGTTGCCGCCCTGCTGTTGAAAAGCGACGGGGAATGGCGGCAGGCGCCCAATGCCCGTGACGGGTTTCCGGCGGCCGGCGGCGGCAAGGCCGAGGCCGAGACGCGCCGGGCCATGAAGGACAGGTTCAAGGGCCTGAGCGTCCGCCTGCAGGAGGAAGAGGGATTGCAGCTACGGCTGCAGGCGGTGCGCCGCCTGCCGCCGGCAGCCTATACCGACGCGGAATGGCAGGTGGTGCAGGCCCTGTGCGAAATGCTCAAACTGGCGTACGCCCAATTGCGCCTGCTGTTCTCGGAACGCAATCAGATCGATTTCACCGGCGTCGCCCAGGCCGCGGTGCAGGCCCTGGGGGGTGAGGACCGCCCCACCGATCTGGCCCTCAGCCTGGATTACCGCATCCGCCATATCCTGGTGGACGAATTCCAGGACATCTCCATCAATCAATATAACCTGCTTGAGCGGCTCACTGCCGGCTGGTCGCCGGGGGACGGGCACAGCCTGTTTCTGGTGGGTGACCCCATGCAATCCATCTACCGTTTCCGTGAGGCGGAGGTGGGTCTGTATCTCAACACCCTGGATCGGCAGCGCCTGGGCCAGGCCCCCGTCACGCCGCTGAACATTACGGTCAACTTCCGATCCCGGGCCGCCATTGTGGACTGGGTGAACCGCACCTTCGCGCGGGTGCTGCCGGCTTTCCCGGACCCCGGGCGCGGTGCCGTCAATTACACCCCCGCCGAGGCCTTCCAGGATCAGCCGCCGGGTGGGGAGGTGACCCTGCACCCCCTTATCGGCCGTGATGATGAGCGCGAGGCGGCGATCGTCCTGGAACAGATCCGCGCGGCCCGGGAGGCGGACCCTAACGGCACCATTGCCGTGCTGGTGCGCAGCCGCCCCCACCTGCAGGCCGTGGTACCGCGGCTGAAACAGGCCGGGCTGCGCTTTCGGGCGGTGGAGATAGAGCCGTTGGGCACGCAGCCGCCCATCCAGGACCTGATGGCCCTGACCCGGGCGCTGCATCACTTCGCGGACCGCATCGCCTGGCTGGCGATCCTGCGCGCCCCCTGGTGCGGCCTGTGCCTCTCGGACCGGCCGCCATGAGCGGGGAGGGCAGGCAGCGGGCGACCGCACTGCGGGAGATACTGGCGGCGGCGTTGGCACGGCGGCAGCGGCTGTCCCTGAGCCGCTGGGTGGAGTCCGTGTGGCTGCGCTTGGGCGGGCCGGCCACCCTCAGGGACGAGACGGACCTGGAAAACAGCCGCGCCTTCTTCGACCTGCTGGACCGCTTCGACGAGGGCGGCGATCTCAGGGACAGGGACGGCTTCCTGGAGGAAGTGCAGAAGCTGCATGCAGCGCCGGATGTCGGGGCCGACGAGTCCCTGCAGATCATGACCATCCACAAGGCCAAGGGCCTGGAGTTCGACACCGTCATCCTGCCCGGGCTGGGCCGCGGCAGCCGCAATGACGAGAACCGCCTGCTGCGCTGGACGGAAATCCCCCACCGGGAGCACCAGGACCTGCTGCTGGCGCCGGTGCAGGCGGCCGGTGACGACGACTCCCCCGTGTACGCCTTCGTCAAGGGACTGGACCGGGAGAAGCAGGCCTACGAGGACGCCCGCCTGCTGTATGTGGCCGCAACCCGGGCCCGGCGTCGCCTGCACCTCATCGCGGCGGCGGAGATCCGGCACCGCAACGGCATCCCCCAGACCTGCGCCCCCCGCCCCGACAGCCTCCTGGCGCGGCTGTGGCCGGCGGTGGAAGGACAATTCCGGCAGGCTTTCGCGGCGCAGAGCGGCGGAGAAGGAGAGATAGAGACTCCGCCGACGGAGCAGGGACCGGGACTGCGCCGCCTGGTGGCGGGCTGGCGTCTTCCCCCGGCGCCCGCCGCCGCGGCCTGGTGGCCGGAGGCGGTAACGGAGGGCGGCGCGGCCCAGGCTGTGGAATTCGATTGGGCCGGCGAGACTATACGTCACCTCGGCACCGTGGTGCACCGCTGCATCCAGCGCCTGGCCGAGGACGGCATCGAGGCCTGGGATAAGGAGCGGATCCGGGCCGGGCTGGGCTTTTACCGCCGGGCCCTGCAGCGGCTGGGGGTGCCGGAGGCGGACCTGGACTGGGCCGGCCGGCGCGTGGCGGAGGCGCTGGAGAACCTGATCGATGATGAGAAGGGGCGATGGCTGCTGGGGCCGCACCCGGACGCCGAAAACGAATACGCCGTCAGCGGCTTGCACGAAGGTGTGCTGATCAACATCATTATCGACCGCACTTTCGTTGATGACCGGGGCACCCGCTGGGTTGTCGACTACAAGACTTCCTCCCACGAAGGTGGTGCCACCGAGGAATTTCTGGATAGGGAACAGGCCCGCTACCGGGACCAGATGCGCACCTATGCCGCGCTCATGGCCGGCCTGGACGACCGGCCAGTCCGGCTGGCCCTGTACTTTCCGCTGTTGCGGGGCTGGCGCGAATGGGACGCCGGGGAATAATTCCCCCGGCTTTATTCACCGGCCGTGGCGTAAGCGGTCTGCCGGTCCTGTTCCGACCAGACCTTCCTGGGGTTGCGCAGCAGGGTGAGCAGC
>JARRRO010000116.1:14430-15511 GCA_037380645.1 Gammaproteobacteria bacterium
CACCAGCAGTATGATGACCATCATCAGGCGAAAATCGTCCAGGTAGGCGATGGCCGCGGCCTGACGGGTGACCTCGCCGTTGAGCGCCGCCATGGACCGGGCGGAATCGAGCTGCCAGTTGCCGGAGGACAGGGCCTGGTTGAAGGGAGTGAGGTTTGCGGCCAGGACGCTGTGATTGACCTGGGTCGCGCGCGCCAGCAGGGTCACCATGATGGACACGCCGATGCTGCTGCCCAGGTTGCGCATCAGGCTGAACATAGCCGTGCCTTCGTTGCGATAATGGGGGGCCAGGGTGGAGAAGGTGATGGTGCTCAGCGGCACGAACACCAGACCCAGGCCTATGCCCTGGATGATCCCGGTATAGATGATGGTCCAGGTGCTCACGGACAGGTTGAAACCGGACATCTGCCACAGGGACAGCGCGGTGAGCCCCAGTCCCGCCAGGACCATGAGACGGCCATCCACACGGGTGCTCAACGCCCCCACCAGGAACATGGCGGTCATGGTCCCCATGCCCCGCGGCGCCAGCACGAACCCCGTGGTGATCACCGGGTAGCCCATGAGATTCTGGAGAAACGGAGGCAGCAGGGTCATGGTGGACAGCAGGATGATGCTGATGGTGAACTTGATGAGCAGGCCCACGGCGAAGTTGCGGTCCTTGAACAGACCGGGCTCGAGGAAGGGGTGTCTGGCCGTGAACATGTGCACCAGAAACAGATACAGGAAAAGGCCCGCGGCCGCCGCCTCCAGCATGATCTCGACGGCCGAGAACCAGTCCTGGGACTGGCCCCGGTCCAGCATCAGCTGAAGGCTGGCGATGGCGATGCTGAGCAGGGCGAATCCGAACACGTCGAAGGGCCGTCCTTTCTCGTGGGAACTCTCGGGCAGGAAGGCCAGGATCCCGGCCAGCGCCATCATTCCGAAGGGCACGTTGATGTAGAAGATCCAGCGCCAGCTGTAATACTCAGTCAGATAACCGCCCAGGGTGTGACCCAGGATGGGTCCGACCATGACGCCTATACCCAACAGCGCCATGGCCGAGCCATGACGTTCCCGCGGGTAGTTATCCAGCAGCTTGGCC
>JARRRO010000117.1:0-5682 GCA_037380645.1 Gammaproteobacteria bacterium
GGCCCACGAAAAGGATTCTTTTCATCCGCCGCCCGGCCTCATCCGGCCCGGCATTTGGAGCAGCAGCCCTGGATCTCCACGGTCTGGCTGTCGACGGCGAAGCCCAGGTCGCCGGCCTTGGTCCCGATCAGGGCGATGATGTCGTCGTCATCAAGTTCGGCGACTTCCCCGCAGCGCCGGCAGATCAGGAACTGGGTGGTGGTGTCGTGACCCGGCTCGCCGCAGCCGATGTAGGCGTTCAGGGATTCGATCCTGTGCACCAGGCCCTGGCGGAGCAGGAACTCCAGGGTACGGTATACCGTGGGCGGGGCGGCGCCTTTGTGTTCGGCGCGCAGGACATCCAGGATATGGTAGGCCTTGACCGGCTCGTGGCTGTCCCAGATTAGCTCCAGCACCCGCCGGCGCAGCGGCGTCAGCCGCTGCTCGCGGGCCTTGCAGGCGCGCTCCGCCTTATCCAGTGCCGCATCCAGGCAGCGGCCGTGGCGGTGATTGGGTGCCCTGAACGGGGCGATGACCGGATTGTGGGACATGGGGCTCCTTGCTGAAATGTTATATTATAACGTAAAGGTGACGGGTCCGTCCGCCGTATCGCCGATGTCAGGGCGGCCTTCGAACAGGTACAATCTCCAGCATGACCCACATGAACGCGGAATCCCGGATACAATATCATGAATACCTGGACGCCAAGGGGCTCAACTGTCCGCTGCCGGTGCTGAAGGCAAAACTGGCCCTGACCCGTATGCAGCCCGGGGAGATCCTGTACGTGGAGGCTACCGATCCCCACGCCAGTATCGATTTCGAGGCCTATTGCGCCCGGACCGGCCATACCATCGTACAGATGAACGAAGGTGAAGAGTCTATCGAATTTTATATCCAGCGGGCGGAAAATCCCCGCCCCATCTGAATCCCCGGCAGCGGCGGGGGTCTGTCTGTCGCGTACCGGCCCCCTCCACCCGCATCCCGCTACCGGACGCTCTTCACACTTATTAACCACTGCCCTGGCTAAATGTCACCTATTTGAGGTATATCGACGGCATGGAATTAGCATGTAAGACTATATAACAATAGCATCTTGCCAAATAACTAAAATGTCAGCTCAGAAGATCCTCGTCGTGGATGATGACCAGACTACACGGAAAGTTCTCGAGCTCCAGCTGAAAAACCTGGGCTACGAGGTGCTTGCCGGTGCCAGAACCGCCAGGGAGGGGATAGAGAAGACCGACAGGCATTCTCCCCAACTGGTGCTGATGGATATCAACCTGGGTAAGGGGATGGACGGCATCGAGGCCGCCCGGACCATCATGCGGGAACATGCCACCCCGGTGGTTTTCATCACCGCCTACGGCAACGAGAAAAACCTGGGACGGGCGAAGCAGCTCAACCCGGCCGGCTTTATCAACAAGCCGGTGAGGGAGAACGATCTGTATGCCAACATCGAGATCGCCCTGGGCAGACAGGCCGCCGATGAGGAGATGGCGCGCCGGGAGGCGAGGCGTGGCTCCAGGATATTTCAGGTCTCCTGCAATCCCGAGGGAATGGTCAGCAAACGGCCGACGCGGATAGAGCAACTGCTGAAGGACTACAAGGTGGATACGATCTATGAACTCATGCCCAGGGACCACAAGGAACACGTCGCCACCTGTTTGAGAAACAAAAAACCCCAGATGCTGAGCGGCAGGATTGACGATCACATCCTGTCATGGGAATACCAGCCCACGCAGACGGGCAAGACCGTGCGCATCTCCGCCTTTGATATCACCGAGCAGTACGGGACCGCCGAGTTAAGCGTCGATCAGGCCTCGTTGTCCGATGCCCTGGATCACCTCGCCTCGGGCGTCATCCTGGTCAATGAACACCTGAAGGTCTTCTATTACAACCAGTCGGCGCAGAAATTCTTCGAGTCCGGTTCGGTGCTAAAACATCACGACGGCTATCTCAGCCTGACCACGCCGGAACTGACTGCGGAACTGCACCAACTGGTGTTGAAAGACACCGGCGACACGCTCAGCGTAAACCGCGGCTCTCACATCCCGCCACTGCACATCTTCGTCTCCCCGATGCATTCACGCGCCAGCAATTACGGCCAGGACATGCCCATCGCCGTGCTGTTCCTGTTCGAGACCGTCAATGACGTGGAGCGCATCGGAGACGTCGTCCGGACTCTGTACAACCTCTCCCCGACCGAATCCAGGATCGCCGCCCTGCTTGTCTTCAACCCCCATCTGGATGAAGTGGCGGCCTCCCTCGGCATCACCTACAACACCGCCCGGACTCACCTGAAGCGTATCTACCTCAAGACCGGCACTAACCGGCTGTCCGCACTAGTCCACCGGATCATGACCGGGCCGGTGGGGATCCTGCTCCATTCCCACGACTGAAGCGCCCCGACCTCACTCCCCCCCTGCCCTGATCTCGTAGGAATGGGTGATCTCGGCGGTCTTGCCCAGCATGACGGAGGCCGAACAATACTTCTCTGATGACAGGCTGATGGCCCGCTGCACGTGATTCTCGCTGAGCCCGCGGCCGGTGAGGATGAAGTGGACGTGGATGCGGGTGAAGACCTTGGGATCCGACTCCGCCCGTTCCGCCTCTATCTCCACCCGGCAGTCATCCAGGTCCTGGCGCGCCTTCCTGAGGATCGAGACCACGTCATAACTGGCGCAGGCGCCCATGCCCATGAGGAGCGTCTCCATGGGCCGGGGGCCGAGGTCGCGGCCCCCGCCCTCGGGAGGGCCATCCATGACGATACGGTGGCCGCCGGGGGATTCCCCCACGAATGCCGCCCCGCCCACCCAGGTCAGCGTGGTCTTCATTGATGCCCTCCGTCTGGTTGATTCCGTCCGAAAAGAGTAGCATATGCCTGCTAGTTGCTTATAATCGATAGTGATACAAACCGGGGGAGGCTCCTATGAACGAGCCTGTTATGAGGATACAGGGCAATCTCATCGAGCGGTTTCTGGATCATTGCCACCGCAAGGCCTATCCGTCTAAGCAGTTGATCATTAAGGAAGGCGATCCCTCCAGGGACCTTTACTACATCATCGAGGGTTCGGTTACCGTCCTGGTTGAGGATGATAAGGGCCATGAAATCGTCCTGGCCTATCTTAACCCGGGGGATTTCTTCGGCGAGATCGGACTGTTCGACGAGGAGCACAAGCGCACGGCTTTCGTCCGTGCCAGGACCAAGTGCGAAATCGCCCAAATCAGCTATGACCGACTGATCAACCTGCCGGACATCTTTCCCGAACTGCTGTTTTCCATCGCATCGCAGCTCGCCATACGCCTGCGCCGGACCAGCCGCAAGGTCAGCGACCTGGCCTTCACCGACGTCAAGGGACGGGTCGCCAGGACCCTCCTGGATCTGTGCAGGGAACCGGACGCCATGACCCACCCGGACGGGATGCTCATCCGCATCACCCGGCAGGAGTTGGGCCGCATCGTCGGCTGCTCCCGGGAGATGGTGGGTCGCGTGCTCAAGGATCTGGAGGAGGACAACCTCATCTCCGTCTCGGGGAAATCCATCGTCGTCTTCGGCACCCGCTGATCTTGACAATCCGGCGGCGGATGCAGACAATCCGTCTCCCTGCAGCAGGCACGGTCTCCGTTACTTGTGACTTGTCACTTCGTTTGTGGCTTGTCGCTTTGTTTTGGCTATGTAGCTCAGTCGGTTAGAGCACAGCACTCATAATGCTGGGGTCGGTGGTTCGAGTCCACCCATAGCCACCAATCCCCCCGCGCAACCATGCCATCAATGCTCATGTGCCGTCGCCGAGCCGCTCGAACCACCGGGATTTGTCGGGGTCGGGGCTGTTGAAAACCATCCCTGGTTTTCACCCTGCGGGCAGGCTGCGCCTGACCAAAATCGTTCCCGACGATTTTGTCGAGTCCACCCATAGCCACCAATCCCCCCGCGCAATCATGCCATCAATGCTCCCCCCTGCCACCGTCAAACCGTCCGAACCACCGGAATTTGTCGGAGTCGGGGCTGTTGAAAACCGTCCCTGGTTTACACCCTTTCCATGTTTCCCACCATTAAACAGGCGGAACTCCCTGTATTGCAGGTAATCCATATCACCAAACTACCAAAATACATTGCTTATGAATTTCATTGGAAAAACACTTTTCAGTCTCCTCATTATCATGCCGGCCTGGGCCTCGGCGGCCCAGTTCACCTGCACCATCAATGAAGTACTCAGGCTGGATGACAACGGCACCTTCGTTACACACGGCAGGTCGGCCTTGTACCAGAACAGGAAATTTTATCTCGATCCGGATACGGGCAAAGTCACCGGCACCACGGCGCTCCATGCCCGGCTGAGAAATTCTGACGCCCACTCTTCTCCCGTTGTCCTGCGCAACAACGGATTCAAGGCAGTCACCCTGTTCCGGGACGCCGGCAGCGACGCCGTTATCCAGATTAACAAGGCGAAGGACGGTCAGCCCAGGCCGTTTTTCTATTACACGCGTCTCGACATGATGCTGACGGGAACCTGCAATAAAGGTTAATCCGCCGCCGCCTCGGGTCCCGTTATCCTGGGCGGCCGTCCGGGCGCGGCCGGGTCAGGATCGGCCAGAAGATGACGAAGAAGACCAGCCAGGCCGCCGACCAGGCGGCGGCAGCAAGGATCAGGGAAGCGGAATAGCCTCCGTACGGAACAAAGGCGCCTGCCACCCTGATTAGGGCGGCAAGGTTAACCAGCACGTAGGCCCAGACTACTGGACGGGACGGCGTCAGTGGTCGCCCGGTATGGCCCAGCGCGGTACGGGACATCATGCCCAGGGTCAGGGATCCGATAGCCCCTACGGTGATGGCGTGCACTGCCGCCTGCGGCGGAACCGTAACCCCCAATCCGGCCAGTCCCTGGAGGGCCAGACCTGCGACGATCCAGGCATAACCGAGATGCAGGACCCACAGGATTGGCCTGCGCAGGGTGGCCATCGATCCCCACGACAGCATGCGCCAGGCATTGGCCAGCGCCGCTGCTATCGCCACCGGCGGTTCCATCAATCGGCCCTCCGGCAACGCGCCGACGACCAGGAGCACGATGATCGCGCCTATGGCCACCATATCGGCGGCGGGATCCCGTCGCGCCCCCGAATCCGGCACGGCATTGGCTGTAAAAAAGGGTATGACCCGCCCGCCGATAACGGCGATGATCAGGATCACGGCATTCAGGCCGTTGTGCAGAGCCGTAATCAATGAGTAGTGGACGACGCCCGTATTGGCAAGGTGAAACAGCAGATTGGCCGCGGCGAACAGACCGACCACGGCGACCACCCCGAGATTGCGGTAATTGCCGGTGGCCAGTACCGGTCTCAGGATGGCCAGCGTCACCAGAAACAGGAACGCCGTATCGATGATGATCGAGACGGCGATCGGGATTGCATCGATCCAGAACACGATACGGCCGGCGAGCCAGAGCAGCGCCAGCAGGGCCAACGGCAGACCCGTCGGCGTCTGCCTGCCCGTCCAGTTGCCCACCGCCGTGAACAGAAAACCGGTGATGACGGCGCCGACGAAACCGAACAGCATTTCATGCGCATGCCAGAAGACGGCGGGCATGGACGCCGGCGAGGACAATAGCCCGAAATAAACAGCCATCCACACGGGCAGGCCGACGGCCGCAAACAGCCCCCCGAGGAGATAGAACGGCCGGAATCCCAGCCGCAGCAGCGGGATCG
>JARRRO010000118.1:0-5671 GCA_037380645.1 Gammaproteobacteria bacterium
CCGCGCTTGGCGCACAGACGCGCCAGGAAGGCCGTGACCTCGGGGTTCTGCAGGCCCGACACCACTTCCACGGCTTCCCCCCCGGCCTCCTGGAACGCCGCCACCATCCTGTCCAGCTTGGTCCGGGTCAGCTTGTAGTGGGTGGGGTGGGCCAGTACCGCGATCCCTCCGGCGCCCCGGATCCAGGCGATGACCTGCTCCAGTGCCGCCCAATCCGGCCGGCAGTAGCCGGGCTTGCCGGCGGCGAGGTATTTTTTAAAGGCCTCGCCCAGGCTGCCGACTTTACCCGTGTTGACCAGATGCCTGGCGAAATGCGGGCGCCCCGCGGCCTGTTTGCCGGCGATGGCCCGCGCCCCGGGCAGGGGATCGGGGATGCCGAGTTTCTCCAGCCTGGCCGCGATACGTTCGGTCCTCTCTGATCGGGACTGCTGCTGCAGGGCGATGCCGTGCAGCAGGTCCTGATCTTCCAGTCGGATCCGCAGCCCCACTACATGGATCTCCACTCCCTGCCACTGGGTCGAGAACTCGATGCCGGGCACCAGGTGCAGATCCGTTGTCAGGCAGTCCGGATCAGCATAGGCGGCGACCGTATCATGATCGGTGATGGACAGTACCCGCACGCCGCGCCGGGCCGCCAGGGCGATCAGCTTCCCCGGCGGCAGGACCCCGTCGGAGGCGGTGGTATGGGTGTGGAGATCGATGCGCATAAATTGAGGAATCGGTTCGTACTGTAATGCCCGTGTATTTCCCGTCAGCCAGTATACAGCTTCATGAGAGGATTCAGAGGATAGGGGTCAAATGTTCAGGGATCAGGCATCAAGGACCGGAAGCCTATGGCCTAACGTATTTTTCTGATATGCACTTCTCACCCCTTACTTCTTATTGTAAGTTCTCCAGTTCTTCCCAGCGTGCGTAGGCCTCCCGAATCTCATCGCGCAGGCGTTCCAGGTCGGACAGGGTCCCGGTAATGGTCTCCTTTTCCTGCCGGTAGAAGTTACCGTCGCTGATTTTCGTCTCCAGGGTCTGCCGTTGCTGTTCCAGGTGTTCTATCTTCTCCGGCAGCGCCGCGAGTTCCCGCTGTTCGTGATAGCTCAGCTTGGCCCGGGATTTCGGCTTGTCGCGTTTGTCGGTTTTCTTCTCCGCCGGGGCCGCGGGCTGTTCCCAGCGGGCGCCGCCGCTTTACTGCAGCCAGTCCTGAAAGCCGCCGACATACTCATGGATCCTGCCTTCGCCCTCAAAGGCGATGGTACTGGTGACAACGTTGTCCAGGAATGTGCGGTCGTGACTGACCAGGAGCAGGGTGCCGTCGAAGTCGTTGAGCAGGTCCTCCAAAAGTTCCAGGGTCTCCACGTCCAGATCGTTGGTGGGTTCGTCCATCACCAGCAGGTTGGCGGATCGGGTAAACAGGCGCGCCAGGAGCAGGCGGTTGCGTTCGCCGCCGGACAGGGATTTCACCGGCGAGTCGATGCGCTGGGGCGGGAACAGGAAGTTCTTCAGGTAGCCGATGACGTGCCGGGAGCGTCCCTTAACGGTGACGTAATCACCGCCGTCGCTGATGTTATCGCGTACGGATTTTTCCGGCTCAAGCTGCGCCCGGCTCTGATCGAAATAGGCGATCTGCAGGCGCTCGCCAAGGACCACCCTGCCGCTGTCGGGCTTCAGCTCCCCCAGCAGCAGGCGCAGCAGGGTGCTCTTGCCGGCGCCGTTGGGGCCGATGACGCCGACCCGGTCGCCGCGCAGGATGCGGGTGGAGAAATCCCGGACGATGCTGTGCTCGCCGTAATGGAAGGTGACGTGGCGCAGATCGGCGACCAGCCTGCCGGAGGCCTCGCCCGTGTCCAGTTCGAGACTGGCCGTGCCCGGATGTTCCAGACGCTGGCGTTTTTCCCGCCGCATCTTCTCCAGTTGCCGAACCCGCCCCTCGTTGCGGGTGCGCCTGGCCTTGATGCCGCGCCGGATCCAGGCCTCGTATTCGTCCAGTTTCCTGTCGAATTTCGCGTTGGACCGCTGTTCCGCCGCCAGCATCTCGTCCTTGCGGCGCAGGTAGGTATCGAAGTCGCCGGGATAGGAGGTCAGTATTCCCCGGTCCAGCTCGATGATGCGGGTGGCCAGGCGCCGCAGCAGGGTGCGGTCATGGGTGATGAAGATCAGGGCACCGGCAAAGGCGAGGAGGAATTCCTCCAGCCAGGTGATGGAGGCGATGTCCATGTGGTTGGTGGGTTCGTCCAGGAGCAGCAGATCGGGGTCGCCGGCCAGGGCCTGGGCCAGCATGACCCGGCGGCGGATGCCGCCGGAGCAGGCCGCCAGGGGCCGGTCAGCCGGAAGCTCGAGACGGCTCAGCACGGTCTCGACCCGGCGGTTGATGTTCCAGCCGTCCAGGACGTCAATGTGCTGCTGTAGCTCGTCCAGAGTGTGCAGGGCCGTGCCGTCGCCGCTTTCTGCGGCGACGGCGGCACGGTGATGATCGGCAAGCAGCCGGCCCATGTCTCCCAGGCCCGCGGCCACCGTCTCGAACACCGTTTGGCCCGTTTCTTCGGGGACGTCCTGCAGCAGGTGAGAGATGCGCAGGGTATCGCGGCACCAGACCTCGCCCTCATCGGGCCGGGACAGACCGCTGATAACCCGGAACAGGGTGGATTTGCCCGTGCCGTTGCGGCCCACCAGGCAGACCCTCTCGCCGCGGTCGATCCGGAAGCCGGCCTTGTGCAGGAGGGGACGGTCGCCGTAGGCCAGGGAAACGTCGGTCAGTGTCAGCAGGGGCATCGCGGCAGGTGGGAATATACTGTATCGTCCGAAAACGGTGATTGTAACGCGTAATGCATTTTCAGATTAATGGCTGAGTGGTTCGTTTATATCGTGCGCTGTGCCGACGGCACCCTTTACACCGGCATCACCTGCGACGTGGAGCGTCGGCTGCGCGAGCACAACGGCAAGGGTCGCCGGGGGGCCGCCTATACGCGCGCCCGGCGCCCGGTCCGCCTGGTCTACCGGGAACCCTGCCCGGACCGTTCCCGGGCGGCGAGGCGCGAATACAAACTCAGGAATATGCCGAGGCGGGACAAGGAAAAACTGGTATTAAAGCGGTAATTCTTTGGCAACTGGGATAATAATCACGGTTTTCCCTCGGGATTATACTAGATTAATAATTATACAATAGCCTGGAAACCGACCCGTAAGCCTTAAGCATGGAGCATAGCGAAGGGGGCAATATGAATTTTACGATTGACCAGACACCGCCCGAAGAGGCGGAATTAAGCAAAGAACGCGAGCATATCGCGGTCCAGATCAAGCGCATCCAGCAACGGGATACCGCCATCACCTTCCTGTTGATCCTGACCACCAGCATCGCTGCCAGTCTCGCGGTGTACTGGTCCACCAACAACATCAAGTACGCCGCCATCGCCTTCAGCGTCTTTCCCGTAATCGGGGTGATCATGAGCCTGGCCGGCCTGATCACCACGGTCGGATTCCGAAGCAACGCCATGCGGATGATCGAATTGAGAAACGAGATGATCGCCCTCAACCCCGTTAGTGAGGACAGTCGCAGCGACGTGGACAAGCTCAGCGACAGATACGCCCAGGTTGACATCTACCGGCGCAAGGTGGCCGACCTGAGCAGGCCGGTCGTCAACGGCGAGCTGGCCATGTTCTGGGAGTGGGATGCCAGCACCCAGGCCAAGACCGCAAAGCAACGGGCCTACCTCAAGAGCGCCAGCAAAAGCGCCCGCAAGAGAATACCGGCCTCCGGCGCTCCGACCACGTAGGTCCGGCTATCATCTTCTCACTCTGACCTTTCCGGGCGACATGCCCATTTCCCCCTCCACATCCGACACCGCTAACGAAGCCTGCGGAAACTATTCAGACGGCATCTAGTATGATTTCTTCGTCATCACCATTGAGTCACCGATCCAGGAGCAACTCCAGTGATGTGACTTTTATGCGCGGCGCGGCCATGAAGGGCGATGCCCAGGCCCAGGTCACCCTCGCTGATATGTACGATCAAGGATACGGCCTGGCCAGGGACATGGGACTGGCGGCGCAGTGGTATCTCCAGGCGGCCAGGCAAGGCTCGGTGCAGGCGCAGGCGATTATAGGGATCAAGTATCTCAAGGGCATTGGCGTCGATCAGGATTTTAAACAGGCCTTCCAATGGCTGGCCGAAGCGGCCGGGAGAGACAATCCGGATGCTCTCGCCCAGATCGCATGGTGTTACCAGACCGGCCTGGGGCTGAAGCGGGACCTCGCGAAAGCGTTCGAATACTACCAGCGCGCCGCCCGCTTGAGTCACGCCAACTCCCGCTACAATCTCGCTTATATGTACGCCAACGGCCTGGGGACGGAGAAGGATCTGGACAAGGCCCTGCTGTGGTACAGACTGGCTGCTGAGCAGGGCCACGTGAAGTCGCAGATCAACCTGGGTCTCATGTTCGTGATGGGCACAGGCACCAAGCGTGATGATATCGAGGCGGTGGAATGGTTCCGCAAGGCCGCCGAGCAGGACTATCCCAAGGGGCAGTACAACCTCGGCCGCATGTACGCTACCGGTGGCGGCGTCCCCAATGACCTCCAGGAGGCGGCCCGCTGGTACGGCCTGGCCGCCGATCAGGGTTATCACCGCGCCCAGTATGACCTGGGCATGTTGTATCTGCATGGCCGCGGCGTGGAGCAGGATTACACCACGGCGTTGAACTGGTTCTTGAAAGCCAGCGTCAACAACTATCCCAAGGCCAATTACCAGGTCGGCCGTATCTACGAAGAGGGATTGGGACGGGAGGCGGACCCGCGGGAGGCAGCTGACTGGTATCTGGAAGCGGCGAATCACAATTTCGATCGGGCCCTGTACCGGCTGGGGAACCTGTATCTAGCCGGCAGGGGGGTGGAACAGAACCACAAGACCGCCTACCAGTGCTACCTGAAGGCGGCGGAGCAGGGTTTCCAGCCGGCCCAGTACCGGCTGGGGATGATGTACCGCCAGGGGATGGGAGTGCGCAAGAACCTGGTGCACTCTTATGCCTGGCTGTACGTGGCGGCCGAGAGCAATCACCTCATCGCCCTCAGGGCCCTGAACAATGTCAGGGAACGGCTGAATCACCTGCAGGTGATAGAGGCGGACAATCTAGGTAAAAAATACCGGCTCGAGTACGGGGTTTAGGCCTGGCGCCGGCGGCGCCGCCATGCAGTAGGATTCCGGGCAAAAAAACCCCACGGCGGCGCGCAGGGCTATATATACGATTAGGGTTTTAGCTTTTCACGGAAACGCGCGTGGCCTGCGGGCCCTTGGGGCTGTCCCGTGTTTCGAATTCCACCATCTGACCTTCGGCGAGGGTGCGAAAGCCTTCTCCCTCAATGGCGGTAAAATGAACGAATACGTCAGAACCACCGTCGGAAGGGGTAATGAAGCCATAGCCCTTGGATTCATTAAACCACTTTACTGTACCAGTCACCATTTAGATAACCTCTACTAAATAAAGAGTGAAGAATTGCAGATCAGGCAGGGCAATTGCAGGAGATGCCGATTTGGATCCACTGGAATCACCGCACCGATGCAACGGTGCCAAGTGTAACCGAGATAATCTGAAATGAATACATATTCGACAAAAAATTTTACATTATGATGGATTGGTGAAATTCTCCCGCTCATTCATAATTGGCATGGATCGTGTATCGGCCG
>JARRRO010000119.1:0-5668 GCA_037380645.1 Gammaproteobacteria bacterium
CGAACTGAAAAGCCATGGCTTCACCAAACTGGTCAGGCGCGACGACGGCGTCTACGAGAACGTCACCGCCGGCGACGGGGAGAAACGCTACATGAAGCGCGGCGACAAGGAGTCCGTTCCCCACCTCCACAAGAAGATCAAAGATTAGTGTAAGGGGTGAGGAGTAAAACGGGGATGGAGATTGCCAAGTATCGGCTTTCGGTCATAACAGGCCGGATTTAATACCTGACCTCTTACCCTGTTTTCAGTCCCAGTCCATAGTCTCCAGGTACTTTCGCAGGCGGGACAGGGAGGGGAATTTTTTCAGGATCAGGCCGTGCTTCAGGCCGCAGCATATTTCCTTGATATAGTCCGGCTGCCGGCTGTAGTGCCTGGCGCCGCCGAGGATGTCGTAAAAGACCCTGATAATGTCGATGATGTCGGTCTGGATATTGTCCCGCTTTGGCGCCGACCAGTAATAGAAATCGAAGACCTTGAGTTCGAAACCGAGGCCGTAGCGCTTCACGATGATGTTGTCGGTATGCAGGTCGCCGTGGTATTCGCGTGCATGGTGGATGGGCTCGATGCCGGCGGCGAGCTCATGCAGCAGATGCAGGGCCTGGAACGGCGGGAGACGCTGTCCCCGCTGACGACGGATGAATTCTGACAGCTTTTCCCCTTCCACGTACTCGGAGATCAGCACGGTAATGGGCAGGCGGCGGTAAATGAACTCCTCCCTTGTGTGGTACTGGATGAGGATGGGACAGTGCCGAAGCTTGTGCAGTTTCTTGGCGTACAGCAGTGCCGATTTATCGCCGGGATTGCGTTGCGGATAAAAGAGTTTGGCCGCGCGCACGATACCGGTCCGGCTTTCCATGATCTTGTAGACTTCCCCTTCCCCGCCGCCACCGAGCTGTTCGATGATTTCATATTTACGGGCGATTATCCTGCCCGGCTTGAGGTTGAAACTGTCGATACGCTGTTCAGTGCTTACTGGCATATTCCGCTCAGCCCGGCCGTGATCCGGTTTTCTTCCCGCGGGCCGTAATCGAGGGACGGTAGAGTATAAAGGTCAGATCGTCCGGTTTGAACGGGGCGAGACTCCCGTTCATGTGTTTTCCGGCACGCTCGGCCAGGCGCCGGGCGCAATCGGGCAGGGGACCGGTCCGGATCATGTCGATGATGGCGTCGCGGGGGACGTTGTCGAACAGCCCGTCGGTGGCGATGAGCAGAGTGTCCCTCGCGGCGAGCGTCAAGGGAATGCCCATGGAGATATGCATGTCCTGGGAGCCAACCACGTTGGAGACGAGATACCGGTCGTCATGGACGATGGCCTCTTCCTCGGACAGCACGCCGGCCTCAACGGCGTAACCCACGGGCGAATGGGAGATGGTTTCCATCTTGACCTTGCCGCGCTGTCCCACCGCCATGATCATGGAGTCGCCGACGTGATACGGGCGCACGCCCCTACCCCGGATCTCGACCATGGCCAGCGTCGTGGCCGCCCCGCTGCCGTTGTTGATAATGCGCTGATTGGCCTCTTCGATGGCGGAGAGAAGGCCATGCCGCAGCTCGATGCCGTTCGTCCCGGAGGCGGCGGCTGCATCGAGGAGAATGTCGATGAGCAGGGCGGAGGCCTGTCCGCCGCCGGGCAGGCCGCCGACCCCGTCGGCGACCATCAGGACTGCCGTATCGCTGTCCAGCTGGATGACGCCGGCGGAGTCCTGGTTGCCAGCGGTCTTCTCGGGGGAGCGGGCGGAAAAGACGACGGCGCTGCCGGGACCGATGCCATGGACGTCGCCCGAGTCCATATGACAGTCCTTGTATGCGTGCACCTTCACCGAGGAAACCGATTTCATTGTAATCGTTAAAACGGCGCCCGGGCCGGTGGCCCGCTGAGCCGTATCTGCGCACCCTTTTGCAAGTTCCGGATAATGAATGATTTTACCGGCTTTTTGGCGGCGAGTCTGCGCTTTCCCTGCCCCTCCGATGCGGGGGATTTTGTGCATATTGCATTTTCGTGTAATGATGCCAAAGGTTGAGGCGATAGAGCGGGATTGTCACGATGGGGGATTACGACAATGCCATACCGTCCGGCTTGGTGCTATCTCACGGGGGCGATAGCCCTATACTCTAACTCGGGCAACACACCTGATCATCACACCCCATAATAATAATGGCCATCAATAACACGAAGAGGGAAGCGATCCTGGAGGTCGCTTCCGAAGCGTTCCTGGAAAACGGTTACCGTGGCGCCAGCGTCAATGAAATGTCCCGCCGATCCGGGATATCCAAGGAAACCATCTATCGTTATTTCAATAACAAGAAGGAATTGTTCGCCGCGGTCCTGGACAAGGAACTGGACAACTACCAGCGCGGCATCGGGCAACTGGACAACATCGACCAGGATATGGAAGCCCGTGACGTATTGACGCGGGTGGGCAGCATGCTCCTGAAACTGTTGGTGCAGAAGCACACCATGGCGCTGCGGCTGCTGATTTTCAATGCCACCACCCGGGAGCCGGAGATCGGCCAGCTGTATAACGAGCGTGGACCGAAACCGGCCTTCGCGGCCCTGGAGCGGTACTTCGGAAGACTCAAGGACAAAGGCATGGACAGTCCCTTCTCGCCCGAGGAACTGACCGAGGATTTCATGGCGGTGATACTGCACCGGGTGGTGCTGCAGTACGAACTCAACCTGAAGGAAAAACTGCCCTCCAAGGACGTCGACGCCTACGTGGCGCGGACGGTGGACCGGTTTCTGGCAACGCATTTCTAAGACACCTTCTACCGCGTCTCCCGGACAGTCGGGTCTGTCATTTTAAAGCGACAGGCGAGTTGTCGGTGTGTTGACAGCGTCCAAAACCGAGTCTACGATCGAACTCTAAAGTTTGATTGGGAAGTCGTGCTGTCGACAACGGGTTCAGGGGACGTCGGCCTGTTACGGGGTTGCCTGAATCGTTCAAACCTTAAGGGGGGTAGGGGCGATGCGGACCAACTTCGTTGCATTCCATGCATTCCGTTTTATTGTTTTCCTCATTCTTACGTTGGGCCTGAGCCTGGGTGCCTGGGCCGCCGCGCTCGAAGAGGTGGTGGTCACCGCACAAAAACGCGAACAGTCACTGCAGGATGTCAGTACCGCCGTTTCGGCCGTTGACATGAACCGCCTGGTAAACGCCCATATCAACAACCTCGAAGACCTGCAGTTCATTGTGCCCAGCATCACCCTGGGCAATGATTTCAACATGGCCAAGCTGTTCATCCGCGGCGTCGGCGCCAACACGTCGACCACGGGCTCGGAGACCGGCGTCGCTTTCTCCGTGGACGGTGCGGTGGTGGCCCGGGCCGAGGCCCAGCTGACGTCGCTGTTTGACCTGAAGCGGGTCGAGGTGATTCGCGGGCCGTCCGGCACCCTGTACGGGCGCAACGCCGTCGGCGGCTCGGTCAACCTGGTCACCAACAAGCCGACACGGGACCCTGAGGGTTATGCGCATGCCAGCATAGGCAACTATGGCCTGGTCAGTACGGAAGGCGCGATCGGTGGTCCTGTCAACGACTGGTTGCTCGGCCGGGTCGCCGTCAAGACCGAGGATCGCGGCGGTTACGGCATCAACCCGGCGACCGGCGCCGACGTGGACAATCTACATCGACGGATGTTCAGGACGCACCTGGAGATTCTGCCGGCGGACAACTGGAATATTCTCCTCACCGGCGAGTACTATACGCAGGACGACCATTCCGGCGCCCTGCATTTCCGCCGCGACGCCTTCCCCGGCGTCCCGCGACTGCTGGCGGGGGAACGCCAGCCGGCGGGTGTGCCGACCCACGCCATTGCACCGCGTGACACGGCCTCCGAAATCAATGGCGGTACCAACACGGATACCTGGTCCGTCACCGGCACCATCACCTGGGAGCCGAATGAAAATATCACCATCAAGAACATCACCAATTACCGTCATTTCGGGGCGTCATTGACCCAGGATCTGGATCTGGGCGCTGTCCAGAACAGTCTGGCGACTACCGGTTTCAATACCACGGTACAGCGGCGGGATATAGACAGCGATCAAAGCAGTAACGAATTTCAGTTCCATTTCCACAATGACTGGTCGGACAGCGTGCTGGGCCTGTTTTATTTCCATGAGCGCCAGCGGCCGATAGATACGGTCGGCCTGGGCTCAATCGTCGGACAGGCTCACATTCTGAACACACTGGCTAATCCGGCGAGCGGATTTTTCCCGCCCATCGGCCCGACGGGACTCGAGATTGATGGCCAGTTCGTGCCCGAAGTGCCGATTCCGGCGGCCCGCGCCGACGCCCTGTGCAATGATTACTCACATATCGGCAAGGGTATCGGGCAGACCCTGCCGCCCAAGCGGGTCTGCATCAATTCCGATCTCGGCACCGATGCCTACGCCGTTTTCGCGCATACGCATATCAATCTGGGCGTGGTCTCCGATGCGCTGGCAAATTTCGCCCTGAAACTGGGCGGACGCTGGAACTGGGAAAAACGCACGGCGACCAATGCCTCGATTATTGTCGCCAGGAACGGTCTGGGACCGATTATCATGACTACCGCCGCCGGTTCCGCGAATGAAAAAATCTTCAGGAGTTTCACGCCGGAGGTCGGCATTGAGTGGCGCGCCACGCCGGAAATGATGCTGTATTACACCTACTCCGAGGGTTTCAAGGCGGGGGCCGGTGAAAATGCGACGCCGAGTACGCCGGTCGGGACCAGCGGCAGGATGATCTCCACCATCGTCAAGCCGGAGAAGATCAAGAACCATGAGTTCGGTCTGAAAAGCACCTGGTTCAGTGACCGCCTGTCCGTGAATCTTGCCGGTTACTTCTATGAACTCACCGGCCAGCAGATCAACAAGACCATTGCCGGCGGACCGGCCGGGTTCGGGACCATTTTCGAAAATGCGGCCAAGACCTCGGCCCATGGTATCGAGCTGGATTTCGCCGCAACGCCCACGGATCAGTTCCGGGTCAACGGCGCGGTATCCTGGCTGGTGTCAAGGTATGATAATTTCCTGACCACGGATCCGCTGGATCCGCGCAATATCCTGACACCGGGTGTTTCTGACGGGAACCCGTTGACGGACTTCAGTCCCCAGGGCGATATCCAGCTGGCGGGGAACCCGACACGCAATTCGCCGGAGTGGACCGCCAGCCTGCACGCGGAATACGACATCCGCGGGCTTAACCTGCCCTACGACGGCTGGCTGACGCTCATGGGTGATGTTTCCTACCGCGGTGACACCTATTTCACGGAGTTCCACCGGTTCATCGAGGGTCAGAAGGCGTACGCGCTGCTGGACTTCAATCTGCGCTATACGAGCGGTAATGAACATTTCTTTACCGAGTTCTGGGTGAAGAATGCTACCGACAAACTCGCCGCCACCAGCACCTTCCAACTGGCGACGGCGCGGGTCATCGGCGTCACTTACATGCCGCCCCGTACCTATGGCGTGACCCTGGGTTACAGTTTCTAGCCGGTATGAATGCCGGACACGGTCCGGCGCCGTAACAGCGGCCTCCTTCCTGCCGGAAGGAGGCTGTTTTTTTATTCTTTGAATGTCGGACCGACCTCTCCCGGGTGGACATCCGTAAGTCCCGTCACGGCACGGGCGGAAACGGATCCCGCGGCCCTGGCTGGCGTCGCCGGCTGCTTTTATCTAATCTGCAC
>JARRRO010000120.1:0-5643 GCA_037380645.1 Gammaproteobacteria bacterium
CCGGGCCCTGCTGGAGGAAAGGCGGATCACCAACCTCCCGCCGTTCTCGCACCTGGCCCTGCTCAGCGCCGAGGGCTACGACGAGAAGGAACCCGTGGCCTTTCTGAACCAGGCCCGTTCGAAACTGGACGCCGCAGAACTGGAACTGCTGGGCCCGGTACCCGCACCCATGGAAAAGCGCGCGGGACGCTTCCGCTTCCAGCTGCTGATCCAGTCCAGCCACAGGACCGCCCTGCACAACGCCCTGCAACCGTGGAGCGAGGAACTGGAGACCCTGGACAGCGCGCGCCGGGTGCGCTGGTCGCTGGACGTGGATCCTCAAGATTTACTTTGATTCTTTCAATGTCTCCGATTTCCGGGCTGCGGTTGCCTTCGGGGATGGGGGTTGCAAAATAATCGCTCATTGCCTTCAAAAATTAACGGGCCACTGTTTAATATCGATAAAAAAATGATGCATTGCCGAAGCTTTCCCCCTGTGTCATGCCGAGTCACTGAGAGGCGATAGGGTCATCTGCGCAGGGATGCGCAAATGAGCGCGCTCGCGACAGGATGTCGCGTAAGCGCGACCCGTCAGCGCCTCTCAGGGGCGAGGGAAGCCGCAGGCCATGACACCGGGGGTGTCCTTCTCTTTGGTGACTTTCTCTTGGACAAGCAAGAGAAAGTCACCCGCTGACAGGCGGAACATGAATTATCAGTTTCCCGGTGAAATAACTGAGGCGCAATTTAATGAAAACTCTTACTGACTGGATTCCGGCTTTCGCCGGAATGACGGCGGTTCCAGCATTGTCGCTTCTCGTGCTGCGGCACGAAAGCTACAATAGCTGACTTTTCAACCCACCGGATTCAATGAAGGACCTCGTCGAAAAACCCCTGCAACAGGCCGTGGACGCCTTCCTGGCGGAGAAGGACATAGCGCTTCCCGCCGAGCACGTTCTGGAGATCGAGCGCACCCGCGACAGCAACCATGGGGATTTCGCTTCCAACATCGCCATGTCCCTGGCCAAGCACGCGCGCATGAAGCCAAGGGACATCGCCCGGGAGATTGTGGATCGCTTGCCCGCCACGGAACTGGTGGACAGGATCGAAATCGCCGGCCCCGGCTTCATCAATTTCTTCCTGGACCAGTCCGCCTACCGGCGCATCGTGCCGGAGATCCTGGCGGCCGGCGAACGCTACGGCACCAGCGACCACGGCGGGGGCCGCCGGGTGCTGGTGGAATTCGTCTCCGCCAACCCCACCGGCCCGCTGCACATCGGCCACGGCCGCGGCGCCGCCTATGGCGCCACGCTCGCCGACGTGCTGGCCGCGGCGGGCTTCGAGGTGGAACGGGAATACTACGTCAACGACGCCGGTCGGCAGATGGACATCCTCGCCCTCAGCACCTGGCTGAGGTACCTGTCGCTGTGCGGCGTGGAGACCCCCTACCCGGAAAAGGCCTACCGGGGGCATTACGTCCGGGACATCGCGGCCAGGCTGCAGGAACATGCGGGTGACGCCTATGCCGTTGCTGCGGACGGCCTGGCCGGGGTACTGGTGCAGGACGACGAGGAAAAACAGCTGGACGACGGCATCGCTGTTGCCAGAAACGCGCTGGGTCGGGAGGGGTTCGCGGTTATTGTTCGCCTGGCCCTGGAGGAGATCCTGGCGGATATCCGCGAGGACCTCCTGGAGTTCGGCGTCCGTTTCGACAACTGGTTCTCGGAGCAATCGCTGCAGGACAGCGGCGCCGTGCAAAAGTGCGTGGAGAAGCTGCGCGCTCACGGCGACATCTACGAGCAGGATGGAGCCCAGTGGTTCCGATCCAGCCACTACGGCGATGAGAAGGACAGGGTAGTGGTAAGGGAAAACGGCCAGACCACGTATTTCGCCTCCGACATCGCCTATCATCTGGACAAGTTCGAGCGCGGTTTTGACCTGGCCATCAACATCCTGGGGGCCGACCACCACGGCTATATCGACCGGCTCAGGGGTTCGCTGCGGGCCCTGGGGCTGGACGATGATCGGCTGCAGATCCTGCTGGTGCAGTTCGCCTCCCTGTACCGGGGAAGCGAGAAGCTGCCCATGTCCACGCGCTCGGGTGACTATGTCACCCTGCGCGACCTGCGCAAAGAGGTGGGCAACGACGCCGCCCGCTTTTTCTATGTCACGCGCAAGTCGGAGCAGCATCTGGATTTCGACATGGAGCTGGCGAAATCACAGTCCAGCGACAATCCGGTTTACTACATCCAGTACGCCCACGCCCGCATCTGCAGCGTGCTTCTGCAGATGCGGGAGCGCGGCTATACCTATGATCAAGGCGACGCGCTGGAAAACCTGAACCTGCTGGTGGAAAGCCATGAGCTGGCGCTCATGAAATCGCTGTCCCGCTATCCGGAGGTGGTCCTGTCCGCCGCCACCGGGTGCGATCCCCACCAAATCGCGTTTTATCTCAGGGACCTGTCCACCGAGTTCCATACCTACTACAATTCCCATCAGTTCCTGGTGGAGGAAGCCGCGCTGCGGCAGAGCCGGATCAGTCTGATACTGGCAGTGCGCCAGGTGATCCGCAACGGCCTTTCCCTGCTGGGCGTGTCCGCACCCGAGGAGATGTAATGCCCAGGGACTACAAGCACATCAACAAGAACAAGAAGGAACCCAATCCGGTGGTGGGCAACCTGATTTCATTCGCCACCGGCCTCAGCCTGGGCCTGTTCGTCGCCTTTATGGTCTATCTTGGCAAGATCCACGTCTTCGATCGCATCCAGCTGCCCCATTTCCTCACTGCCAGTCAGGAGCAGAATCCGCCGAGCACCAAACAGAAGAAGGAAAAAAAGAACGTGCCCTCGCCAACCTTCGATTTCTACAAGATTCTGCCCAACAAGGAGATCAACATCTCCGAATACGTGGCTGATGATGAGAAGGGGGGCAAGTCCACGGAACCCGCCGACAACGGCATTTACGTACTGCAGGTGGGATCATTCAAAGACTATGATGCTGCCGACAGCGTCAAGGCCAGGCTCACATTGCTGGGCATCGTGCCGAAGATCCAGCGCGTGGTGATAAACGGCCAGGACGTGAGATACCGGGTGAGGGTGGGTCCGTTCAAGAACAGGAAGGAACTGGATCAGACGCGCCGGCAGCTCGCAGACAATAATATGAACTTCATGCTGCTGAAACTGCAGTCGGAAAATGACTGATACACGTTCAAAAAGGAATAAATCCGGTATCTATCAGTATATATTTATATATTAATGTGGGCGGGTCCTTTCCCCAAGCCCGTTTTTTGCTCATATTATTATAAATAACAAGAACATGCCCCATGTTCATGTGCCCGAGTCTTGTTTTCCATGCAAGGCTGAAATTATTTCCCCAACGCGATATACTGCATTTCACTTGATGTTTTCTGCAAGGCTGGTTCTATTGTGCAGAAGCGGCTTTAGTTTTCAGCCTTTTCATTGAGACCGTTCGGCGGAATAAAACAACACGCCGTGGGTGGAAGAGAAGGAAGACAACTCCATCTAAGGTCCATATTTATACGCATGAATTGCGTCCTGTCATTATTGCTGCTGTTTACGCAGAACATTTAATTAAAGTTTTTAGTTTTTTAGTAAGGCATTGAGGCACGGTCCGGAAGGCCGTCGCGCAGTCTGCTTTCATACAAAACACTATGGTGGGTGAAATGCAATTATCACAACATGATGTTCCCGAGGAACAGGATTACGGCGAAGACCCCCTGAAGGTCCGTGATACCGACAAGTACCAGGAGGAGTATGTCCACACCTTCGTCGACAAATGGGACGAGCTCATTGACTGGGAAGGAAGGGCCACGGCGGAGGGCGACTTCTTTATCGAACTCCTGCGCGATCACGGCGCCAGGAAGATCCTTGATGTATCGACCGGCACCGGCTTCCATTCGGTGCAGCTTCTGCGGGCCGGTTTCGAGGTCACCAGCGTGGACGGCAGTCCGGTCATGCTGTCCAAAGCATTCGAGAACGCGCGCCAGCGCGGCTATATATTGCGCACCATCCAGGCCGACTGGCGCTGGCTCAACCAGGACGTCCACGATCTCTACGATGCCGTCATCTGCCTCGGCAATTCGTTTACGCATCTGCATGATGAAAAGGACCGGCGCAAATCACTGGCGGAATACTATGCAACGCTGCGGCATGACGGCATCCTGGTGCTGGATCAGCGCAACTACGATGCCCTGCTGAACAAGGACAAGACCGGGCCGTCGCACAAGTATTACTACTGCGGCGAGGATGTGACCGCCGAACCGGAACACATCGATCCCAGCCTGGCACGCTTCAAATACACCTTCAGTGACAAATCGGTTTTCCACCTCAATATGTTTCCCCTGCGCAAGGATTACGTGCGTCGCCTCATGAAGGAGGTCGGTTTCCAGCGCATCACCACCTACGGCGACTTCAAGGAAACCTACCGGGAAACCGAACCCGATTTCTTCATCCATGTTGCCGAAAAGGCATATAAATCTGATGACGAGGGTTGAATGATGAGCACACCTACATATACCGAGGTCGTGGAGACGGCCCGCAAATACTACAACAGTGAGGATGCCGACAATTTCTACTTCCACATCTGGGGCGGCAATGATATCCATATCGGCCTTTACAAGAGCGAGACGGAGCACGAGCCCATCGCCAACGCCAGCCGCAGAACCGTGGAACACATGGCGGCGCTGCTTCCGCCACTGGACAAGAATTCACACGTACTCGATATCGGCGCCGGCTACGGCGGCGCGGCGCGTTACATCGCGGGCAAGTACGGCTGCCGGGTCACCGCCCTGCACCTCAGCGAGACTGAAAACGAGCGTGACCGCGAAATGAACCGCAAGGCCGGTCTGCACAAGCTGATCGATGTGGTCGACGGCGACTTCGAGCAGATCCCTGCCGATGACGAAACCTTCGACGTGGTCTGGTCCCAGGACGCCATCCTGCACAGCGGCCGCCGCGCTAAAGTCATCCGGGAAGTGGCCCGGGTGCTGAAGCAAGGCGGTGATTTCATCTTCACCGATCCCATGCAGGCCGATGACTGTCCGGAAGGGGTATTACAGCCCGTCCTGGACCGCATCCATCTGGATTCGCTGGGCTCTCTGGCCTTCTACAAGGAGACCGCCGGGAAATGCGGCATAGAGTTCGTCGAATTCATCGATCACACCCATCAGCTGGGCCGCCACTACCAGCGCGTCCACGACGAACTCGTCGCCCGCCAGGACGACCTCCAGGAAAAGGTATCGGAGGAATACATAGAGCGCATGCTCAAGGGCCTGAATCACTGGGTCAACGCCAACAAGAACGGCTATCTCACCTGGGGCATAATGCACTTCCGTAAAGCGTGAGGAGTGAGGTGTAAGGGCGTGAGGAGTAGTTAACTTCCCTTCATCACTTCGTCAACGACAGGACCCCGGTTCGCGCACCGCGAACCGGGGTTTTTGTTTTCAGCGAAACTATGCCCGCGGCAGCGGTAACCCGCCGTGAATCATCGTAATGAAGATTCCATCGACTGGATGCCGGCGTTCGCCGGCATGACGGAGGGGCGTTTCCCTTCGCCCCTCACGCCTCACTGGTGTTTGGAGCGGGTGATGGGAATCGACAAATCCGTCGGGAACGGATTGGTCGCACGCCGTTCAGTGCGCCCGCAGGG
>JARRRO010000121.1:0-5599 GCA_037380645.1 Gammaproteobacteria bacterium
GGATTTTGCTATCATGATCGGAAGTGAGGCGTGAGGAGTAAGGGGTGAGGGGTAATTGCGGTTACAGGCACTATTTCGGTGTTTTTACACCTTACCCCTCACTGCTTCATCCGGGCCCGGAACGGAAAGCACATTTAGAGCACCAGGCAATGGCTAAATCGGACAACATCTTCCTGATCGGATTGATGGGAGTGGGTAAGACCACTATCGGGCGCAAGCTCGCGGAGAAGCTGGGCAAGACCTTCCTGGACTGCGACCGGGAGATCGAGGAGCGCACCGGGGTGACCATAGAGCTGATCTTCGAAATCGAGGGGGAGGAGGGGTTCCGCCGGCGCGAGTCCGCCGTGCTGGATGAACTCACCGCCCGCAGCAACGTGGTCATCGCCACCGGCGGTGGGGCCGTGCTGGGGCCGGAAAACCGGGAGTGGCTGAAAGAGCGCGGCACAGTGGTCTATCTCAATGCCCCGGTCAAGATCCTGGCCGGGCGCACCCAGGCCGACAGGAAGCGTCCCCTCCTGCAAACCGAGGACCGGCTGGCCCGTCTGACGGAGCTGCTGCGCGAGCGCGAGCCATTCTATCTGGAGATCGCTGATGTCATAATAAATACCGATGATCTGCCCATGAGAAAAGTCGTCGACAGCATCTGCGGGAGCCTGGAAAGCCAATGAGGGAAATAAAGGTAGAACTGGGACCGCGCAGTTACCCGATCTACATCGGCAAGGGGATACTGACGTCCCGCGATATGTTCGCCTCCCTGCTGCCGCCGGAGGCGCAGGTGATGATCGTGACCAACACCACGGTCAAGAAGCTGTACCTGCCCGCCCTCAAGGACGCCCTCGCGGGTTACGGTGTGTCCACCTACACCATCCCCGACGGCGAGTCCTACAAGAACCTGGCCACCTTCAGCGATATCATCACCGAGCTGCTCAAGGGTCGTTTCGACCGCGGCAGCTGGCTGGTGGCCCTGGGCGGCGGCGTGGTCGGCGACATCACCGGTTTCGTCGCAGCCTGCTACCAGCGCGGCATCGACTTCGTCCAGGTCCCCACCACCCTGCTGGCCCAGGTGGATTCCTCGGTGGGCGGCAAGACCGGGGTCAACCACGAACTGGGCAAGAACATGATCGGCGCCTTCCACCAGCCGCGCGGCGTGGTCGCCGACGTGGCGGTGCTGGACACCCTGCCGGCCCGGGAATTTTCCGCCGGCCTGGCCGAGGTCATCAAGTACGGCCTCATCCGGGACAAGGATTTCTTCGCCTGGCTGGAGGAAAACATGGAGAAGATCATGGCCCGGGAGGGCGACGCCCTGGAGACCGTTATCGAGCGCTCCTGCGTCAACAAGGCCGAGGTGGTGGCCGCGGACGAGCGCGAGGGTGGCCTGCGCGCCATCCTCAACCTGGGCCACACCTTCGGCCATGCCGTGGAGACCGCCCTGCACTACCATACCTGGCTGCACGGCGAGGCGGTGGGGGTGGGCATGCTCATGGCGGCGGACCTGTCCGTGCGCCAGGGCTGGCTGCAGCGGGAGGACGTCGGGCGCATCAGGGAGCTGGTGCAGCGGGCCGGCCTGAAGACGGCCCTGCCGGACCGGCTGCACGGCGTGAACCTGCGCGAGATCATGGCGGTGGACAAGAAATCCCGGGGCGGGCGGCTCAAGCTGGTGCTGCTCAAGGACATAGGCCGGGCCCAGGTCGCGGAGGATTTCGACGAGGCCCTGCTGCGCATGACCCTGGACGCCTTCACCGGGCGGGGCGTCGCCGCATGACCCTGCAGCTGGCGTCCTACGCCGCCAGGTCGGAGACCTCGCGCGGCCGCGTCCACGAAGAATCCTCGCCCGGGCTGCGGGACGAGTACCAGCGCGACCGGGATCGGGTCATTCACTGCTCCGCCTTCCGGCGGCTGGAGTACAAGACCCAGGTCTTCGTCAACCACGAAGGAGACATGTTCCGCACCCGCCTCACTCATTCCATCGAGGTCTCCCAGATCGGGCGCACCATCGCCCGCGCCCTGTCCCTGAACGAGGACCTCACCGAGGCCGTCTGCCTGGCCCACGACCTGGGGCATACCCCTTTCGGTCACAGTGGCCAGGACGCCCTGAACGAATGCATGCGCGAGCACGGCGGCTTCGAGCACAACCTGCAGTCCCTGCGCGTGGTGGACTTTCTGGAGGAGAAATACGCCTCCTTCCCCGGTCTCAATCTCACCTACGAGACCCGGGAGGGCATCCTCAAGCACTGTTCCCGCGACAACGCCCGGCGCCTGGGCGATCTGGGCGAGCGCTTCCTGAAAAACAAGCAGCCCGGCCTGGAGGCGCAGATCGCCAACGTCGCCGACGAGATCGCCTACAACAACCATGACGTGGACGACGGCCTGCGCTCCGGCCTGTTGACGGTGGATGGCCTGCACAGTTGTTCACTGTTTGCCGGGCACTACGACGAAGTCGCCGGGCTGTGGCCGGGGCTGCCGGAGAAACGCCGGCGGTCGGAACTGATACGGCGCATGATCAACACCCTGGTGGGCGACCTGGTGGAAAACAGCCGCACGGCCATAGCAGCGTCGGGCGTAGATTCCATAGAGGACGTCAGGGAAGTGGGCTGGGCGTTGATCGCCCTGAGCAAGGAGATGCAGGACAAGAGCCTGGAGCTGAAGCGTTACCTGCGCATCAACATGTACCAGGATTACCGCGTGCAGCGCATGGCGCACAAGGCCGGCCAGATCATTCGCCACCTGTTCCAGGTATTCATGGAAGACGAAAAGCTTCTGCCCCTGGAGATGCAGTCCCGGATCGAGCGGCGTGACGAGGACAAGCCGCGGGTCATCGCCGATTACATCGCCGGCATGACCGATCGCTATGCCATCGCCGAATATGAAAAGCTGACCGATCCCCGGCGCCACACCACCTGAGCCGAACCATGACGCCACGCTGCCCGCCGCCGGCATGAACCATAAAGTGCCGGACAGCCTGGAAACCTCCCGCCCCCAGGACCTGGACGCCACCCGCGCCCTTGTCAGGGAATGGCTGGCGCGCCAGGGCCTGGAGCAGGACGCCATGGGGGAGGTGGAGATCCGGCAGATCCATCGCGTCAGCGGCGGCGACCCGAGGCGGGTGGAGCGCCTGGCGCGGCAGCGCTTCCAGGACCCCGCCCTCATCAGGAGGCGGCGGCCGGGGCGGCATGTCCTGGGCTGGGGCGTCTTCATCCTCGCCGCCTGGATCACCTGGGTGTGGATATACCCGCCGTCGCCGCGGCCGCCGCAGCGCATTACCGTGAAGCTGCCGGCGCAGAAGCCGGCAAAACCGGTGTCGTGGAAGGACCTGGAAGCGCCGGCTCAGGAGGCGCCTCCCGCGAAAACAGCGGTGCCGGCCCCCGCCGCGGCGTCCCTCCCCGGTGTGCGCGGCGCGGCGTGGCTTCAGGACGCGGATGGTTCGCGCTACGTCCTGCAGCTCATCGGCGCCCGGGACATCCACACCCTGCAGCGCTTTGTCCGCCGCGCCGGCCTCCCCCCGCGCAAGCTCACGCTGGTGAGCACCCGCGAACACGGCCGGCCCTGGTATGTCCTCGTTTACGGCCTGTATGACAGCAGCGGGGAAGCCCGCGCGGACATCGGCCGGCTGACCCCGTACGTGCGGCGGCTGAAACCCTGGCCGCGCACCGTGGCGGCCCTGCGCGGTCACTGACAAATTCCGGCAATTGTCCTTAAAAGTGCCGAACTTCCCCTAAAACCCGTTTTCATGTCAGCCATCAGGGCCGGCTGGTTATGTTGCACCGTGACATGACCGGGTGCGTTTAATATAATTTCCTCCCTTTGCACAATGATTAAACCCCGGGGTCACGGGGTGTTTAAGGACGCATCCTTCATGACCAGGGGGCGTGGCGAGCCGGCTGGTCATCCCTATAAGAACGCTTCCGGGGTCCCGCCGGAAGGAATAATGTGGTGACTGTATGAAGAACGAACTGGCTACTCCTCCGACTGCACACGGCCTGTACGATCCGGCCACCGAACACGACGCCTGCGGCGTCGGTTTCATCGTGGACATGAAGGGACGCAAGTCCCATAAGATCGTCAGCAACGCCCTGGTGATCCTGAAGAACCTGCTGCACCGGGGCGCCTGCGGCTGCGAGGAGAACACCGGTGACGGCGTCGGCATCCTCATGCAGATCCCGGACAAGTTCTTCCGCAAGGTGTGCAAGGAGCAGGGCATGGAGCTGCCCCGGGCCGGTGACTACGGCGCCGGCCTCATCTACCTGCCCAATGATCCAGGGCAGCAGAAGCGCTGCATGGACATCTTCGAGCGCGTCACCAAAGAGGAGGGGCAGGTGGTTCTGGGCTGGCGCGACGTCCCCACCGACGATTCCCTGGTGGGCCCCACCGCCCGCTCCGGCGAGCCCTCCTTCAAGCAGCTCTTCATCGGCAAGGGCGAGGGCCTGGAAGAGGGCCTGGATCACTTCGAGCGCAAGCTGTACGTGATCCGCAAACTGGTGGAGCACGAGATCTGGAACTCGGACATGAGCGAGCAGCGCCTGTTCTACGTGCCCTCACTTTCCAACAAGACCTTCGTCTACAAGGGCATGCTCACCGGCAACCAGATCGAACCCATGTTCCCCGATCTTTCCGATCCGGACATGGAGACCGCCATGGCCCTGGTGCACCAGCGCTTCTCCACCAACACCCTGCCGTCCTGGCGCCTGGCCCAGCCGTTCCGCTTCATCTGCCACAACGGCGAGATCAACACCCTGAGGGGCAACATCAACTGGATGCGCGCCCGCGAGGCCCTGTGCGAGTCCGATCTCTTCGGCGAGGATCTGAAGAAGCTGTTCCCCATCATCTTCGAGGGCGCCTCGGACTCGGCCACCTTCGACAACGTCATGGAATTTCTGTACATGACCGGGCGGCCGCTGCCGCTGGCGGTGCTGATGATGATCCCCGAGGCCTGGGCCGGTCACGAGACCATGGACGCGAAGCGCCGCGCCTTCTACGAATACCACGCCTGCCTGATGGAGCCCTGGGACGGCCCGGCCTCCATCGCCTTCTGCGACGGCAACGTCATCGGCGCCGTGCTGGACCGCAACGGCCTGAGGCCCTCGCGCTACTACGTCACCAAGGACGACATGGTCATCATGGCCTCCGAAGTGGGCGTGCTGGAAGTGGCCCCGGAGAACGTCGCCATCAAGGAGCGCCTGCATCCCGGCCGCATCTTCATGGTGGACACCCGCGAGGGGCGCATCATCGAGGACGCCGAGCTCAAGAACACCTTCGTCAACGCCCATCCCTACCAGAAGTGGCTGAACGAGAACCTGGTGTCCCTGAAGAACGTCCCGTCCCAGGACGAGAAGGCCCATCCCCTGGATTCGGACAACCTGCTGCAGCTGCAGCAGGCCTTCGGCTACACCCACGAGGACCTGCGCATCCTCATGTCGCCCATGGCCGTAACCGGGGCCGAGCCCATCGGCTCCATGGGCACCGACGCCGCCCTGGCGGTGCTGTCGGATCGCCCGAGATTGTTATACGACTATTTCAAGCAGCTCTTCGCCCAGGTCACCAACCCGCCCCTGGACGGGATCCGCGAGGAGCTGGTAACCCAGTTCTCCACCACCATGGGACC
>JARRRO010000122.1:0-4384 GCA_037380645.1 Gammaproteobacteria bacterium
ACCATCTCCGCCGAGCAATACCGCCTGGCTGCGGACAGGATCCGTGCCGCGGGACTGGAAGACAGGATAACCCAGCAGCAGGAGGACTACCGGCATATCCGGGGCCGCTTCGACAAGCTCGTATCCATAGAAATGATCGAGGCGGTAGGCTGGCAGTATTACGACGATTTCTACAGGAAGTGCGCCTCGCTGCTAAAATCCGACGGCCTGATGCTCGTGCAGGCCATCACCATCGCGGATCAGCGCTATGAAAGGGCCAGGCGCAGCGTGGATTTCATACAAAGGTATGTTTTCCCCGGCAGCTGCATCCCTTCCCAGCATGCTCTGCTGACGGCCATGATGCGCGCCAGCGACCTGAGGCTCATACACACGGAAGACTTCGCCGGGCATTATGCGCGCACGCTGCGGGCCTGGAACGACAGGTTTCATGAAAATATTGATCAGGTCCGCGCACTGGGTTACAGCGATGAATTCCTCCGCATGTGGGAATTCTACCTTTCCTACTGCGAGGGCGGCTTCGCCGAGAGGGCCATCGGGGTCGCCCACCTGCTGTATGCCGGGCCGCGGTTCCGGTGGTGATTATGGGCATTCACTATTTTGCATCGAGCCGGGACACGGTCCTCGATATCAAGCTGCCGCTGGTCATCGGCGGTGCCGGCATGGCGATGGACGGCCTGTTCGGTGCACACGGCGTCTATGCGTTCGGTCCGGAGCCGATGCTGTCGACGCCCGTTGCCGTCCCCCTCTGGCTGTGCCTGCTGTGGATCGCGTTCGGCCTGACCCTGACCCGTTCACTGGCCTGGCTGGTACAGCGGAGCGGCATTTTCATCCCGCTCTGCGCCGTTGCCGGCCCCCTGGCCTACCTCGCGGGCCGGGAGACGGGGGCCATCGGATTTGGTGACAACGCCGTGGTTGGACTGGTGCTGGAATGGCTGCTCATCGCCATGCTGGCGTTGTGGACGTACCGCGCCAGCCAGCGGGACCCGGCCGGCGCCGGGGAAGAACATGCCTAGGGTGTACGCACTCCTCGGCTCTCTGCTGCTCGCCGCCGCCGTAACAGCCCAGGGTGAGACCAGGACCTTTCTGGGCAGGGCCTATGATCCCGATTCCGGACGCCTCCTGTACACGGAACAGCACCGGATAAAACTGGATGAGAGGGGCGGTTATATCAGCGGTTCCGTGACCTACCTCGACCCCCGGGGCGAGCCCATCGCAATGAAGGAAGTCGACTTTGCCGGCAACCAGACGGCGCCGTCATTTCTGTACCGCGACCTGAGAACGGACAGTCTGATATCCGTTGATTCGGGTGAGTCGGATCTGACCGTGAGCTACCGGGACGGCGGGCATGAAAGACAAACTGACCTGGAAATCGACAGGGAGGAGAGCATCGTTATCGACGCCGGTTTTGACCGATTCATACAGCAGGAATGGCAAGCACTGCTGCAGGGCCAGACGCGATCGTTTCTGTTTCTCCATGTCTCGCGGGCAAGGTTCATGGAATTTGAGATCGTCAAGACGGGTAAGATCGGCGATTCCGTCGAATTCCGTATCCGGCCGGCGGGCTTCATCCTGGGCTTACTGGTCGAGCCCATACGCCTGACCTACGCCGCGGAAGATCGCCGGCTCCTGCGCTACCAGGGTGTGACCAATATTGCCAGGGAAGCGGGCGGCCGGGTCCGGGACGAACACTACGTGGCGACGATCGAATACGAGTATCTGCCGATCAGCACTCGACGATATTAACGGGGACTTCCAGCACGTTCTGCGCCAGGCCACCGCGGGCGGTTTCCTTGTACTTGTCCTTCATGTCCCGGCCGGTCAGCCGCATGGTCTTGATCACCTTGTCCAGGGAAACGAAGTGGGTGCCGTCGCCGCGCAGGGCCATGCGCGAGGCGTTGACCGCCTTGACCGCCGCCATGGCGTTGCGCTCTATGCAGGGTACCTGGACCAGTCCGCCGATGGGATCACAGGTGAGCCCCAGGTTGTGCTCCATGCCGATCTCCGCGGCGTTCTCCACCTGTGCCGGCGTACCGCCCAGCACCTCGGTGAGGGCGCCCGCGGCCATGGAGCAGGCGGAACCCACCTCGCCCTGGCAGCCGACCTCGGCGCCGCTGAGGGAGGCGTTTTCCTTGTAAAGGATACCGATGGCCGCCGCGGTCAGGAGGAAACGGACCACCCCCTCGTCATCGGCGCCGGGAATGAAGCGGGCGTAATAATGAAGCACCGCTGGGATGATCCCCGCCGCGCCGTTGGTCGGCGCGGTGACCACGCGGCCGCCGGCGGCGTTCTCTTCGTTCACCGCCAGGGCGAACAGGCTGACCCAGTCGAGAACGGTCAGGGGATCGGTCTCCGGCAGCTTTCCGTTGTCGGTCAATTGCCGGTACAACTTCGGCGCGCGGCGCACCACGTTGAGGCCGCCGGGCAGGGTGCCTTCATGGCGGCAGCCGTTGAGGACGCATTCCTGCATGACGCGCCAGATTTTCAGCAGTCCGGACCTTGTGTCATCATCGCCGCGCCACACCGACTCGTTCTGCAGCATGATTTCGCTCACCGGCAGCTGCTGTTGCCGGCAGTGTGACAGCAGTTCCGCCGCGCTCTTGAAGGGGAAGGGCAGTTCGGTGGCATCCTCGACGATGCAGCCGTCGCTCAGGGCGTCATTGTCTATGACGAAACCGCCGCCCACCGAGTAATACAGCTTCGCGGACAAGACCTCACCGCCGTCGTCATAAGCGCTAAACGCCATGCCGTTGGGATGGTGGGGGAGGCGCTTGCGCCGGTGCAGGACCAGGTCGTCTTTCTCATTGAATTCGATCTGCCGGCGCCCCAGCAGGGACAGACGTCGTGCCTCCCGTATGCCGGCGACCCGGTCCGCGATGGCGTCCACCTGCACTTCCTCCGGCGTCTCGCCCTCCAGACCCAGCAGTATCGCCTTGGGGGATCCGTGGCCCTTGCCGGTGGCGCCCAGGGAGCCGAACAGCTCCACCGTGACGCGACTGGTCCGGGGCAGCAGGTCTCCCGCCTCCAGTCCCAGGGCGAAGGTGCGGGCGGCCAGCATTGGACCCACGGTGTGAGAGCTGGACGGGCCGATGCCGATCTTGAACAGGTCAAAAACACTGATAGCCATTGAACCGTCGTATCCTGTGCAGTTGGTTTCAGCCGGCGGTAAAGTATGCCATGATGATGTCAGTCTAAAGATTCCGGAAGCAGGAATCATCCCATTTCCCGCCGGGGTATCCGTCCCCGGCCGCGGGCGAACCACGCACCCCGCGCCGGTGCTGAAGGTCCGGTGCCCTCACGTTCATCATGAAGGAGGTAACACATGCAGCAACGCAAACTGGGCAATCAGGGACTTGCGGTCTCCTCCATCGGACTCGGCTGTATGGGTATGTCGGATTTTTACGGATCGTTCGACGATGAGGAATCTACCGCCACCATTCACCGCGCCCTGGATCTCGGCGTGACCCTGCTGGACACGTCCGACATGTACGGTCCCCACACCAATGAACAGCTGGTCGGCGCCGCTATCCGGGGCCGGCGCGACGAAGTGGTGCTGGCGACCAAGTTCGGCATCCTTACGTCAAATCCGCCTGCGAGGCCAGCCTCAGGCGGCTGGGAGTGGACACCATCGATCTTTACTACCAGCACCGGGTCGACCCCCGGACGCCCATCGAAGACACCGTCGGCGCCATGGCCGAACTGGTCAGGGAAGGCAAGATCCGCTACCTGGGCCTGTCGGAGGCCAGTCCCGGGACCCTGCGCCGCGCCTGCAAGGTGCATCCCATCAGCGCGCTGCAGACCGAGTATTCATTGTGGAGCCGTGACCCGGAGGATGAAATCCTGGCCGCCTGCCGCGAACTCGGTGTCGGCTTCGTCGCCTATAGTCCGCTGGGCCGCGGCTTTCTGGCCGGCAAGTTCAAACAGCCCGAGGACATGGGCGAGGATGACTACCGGCGGTTTTCCCCGCGCTTTCAGGGCGACAATTTCCAGCGCAACCTCGATCTGGTCAGGCACATCGAGGAACTGGCCAAGGAGAAGAACTGCACCCCGGGACAACTGGCCCTGGCCTGGGTGCTGGCCCAGGGTGAGGACATCGTGCCCATCCCGGGCACCAGGCACTGCAGCCACCTGGAGCAGAACGTCGCCGCCCTCGGCATTGAACTGACCGGGGCCGACCTGGCCAGGATCGAGGAGATCGCCCCGCCCAACGTCGCCGCCGGGGCGCGTTATCCGGAAGCGGCCATGAAGGCCGTCAACGGCTAGCACCTGGAAGAATTCCGTACTGTCGCAGGCCGGCAGGACTGCTCCGGCGGTATTCCCGCGCAAGGCGCCAGGATGATGCCGTCCCGGCGGTGGATCCCGATCCGGATACAGGCCGGGTAGAGGG
>JARRRO010000122.1:4443-13500 GCA_037380645.1 Gammaproteobacteria bacterium
GTGGCGACCACCACGCCCGGATTGACATCGTCCGTGATCACGGCGTCTCCCTCGAAACTGCCTCGGTCGTTGAAAACCCGCACCCTGTCGCCGTCGCCGAGGTTTCTTGTCTTCGCGTCCACCGCGTTGATCAGGACGAACTGCTCGCCCTGGCCCCTGATCTTCTGTTCCATGTTGGCGTAACAGGAATTCAGGAAGCCGTGGCTCTTGGGCGAGATCATGCTGAGCGGGTACTTTTTCGCCAGTTCCGGGCTGGTCTCGGCCGATTCCCGGTTGGGAACGTAATCGGGCAGGGTGTCCAGCGGTTCGCCCGGCTGCATGGCCTCGTACATCTGCCGGAACGGTCCCACCACGAAGTTACCCTGGGCGGCGGTCTCGGACTTCAGTTCGCACTTGCCCGACGGGGTGGGGAAGTTGCCTTCCCGGTGCGGCGCGCGATCATCGGGACCGCCGATGTTCAACCGGGCGAAACCATTCCTGCGCAGGGTATCCAGGGTGATGCCCTCGCAGGCCGGCGAGTCCCAGTCCACGAAGTTTTCCAGGCACTCGGCATCGGACCACGTGAAGCGTTCTTCCTCGAAGCCCATGCGCGCCGCCAGGCGGCGGAAGATCTCGTTGTTGGGGACCGCCTCCCCCGGCGAATCCACGCATCGGGTGTTGTAGGTGAGATAGTTGTGGCCCCAGGACAGGATGATGTCTTCCATCTCGGCGCCCATGGAGGCGGGCAGGAGGATATCCGCGTAGGAGGCGGTGTCGGAAATGAAATGTTCCGCCGATACCAGGAACAGGTCCTCGCGCAGCAGGCCCTGGACGATCTTGTCGCATTCCGGAGCCTGGGTTACCGGGTTGGAGTTCCAGCACATCATGGACATGATGGGCGGATCCAGTTCCATCTCGCCGGTGAGCGCCCGGCCGATCTGCAGGTTGTTCACCACGCGCGTGCCCTCGGGAATGAAATCGGGCCGGCAGATCACGTCCAGCTTGTACGGGTGTTCCCAGAAAGTCATCTGGTACATGCCGCCGCCCACCTCGCGCCAGGCGCCGGTGATGGCCGGCAGGCAGCAGGCCGCGCGGATGGTCTGGCCGCCGCCGTGGTGGCGTTCCAGGGCCACGCCGATGCGGATCGCCGCGGGTTTGGTGGTGGCGTATTCGCGCGCCAGGGTGCGGATGTCCTCGGCCGGAATGCCGGTGATTTCCGCCGCCCATTCCGGCGTGCGGGTCTTGGCCCGTTCCGCCAGTTCCTCGAAGCCTGCGGTATAGTTGTCAACGTAGTCCCGGTCGACCAGGTCTTCTTCAATGATCGTGTGGATCAGGGCCATGGCCAGGGCGCCGTCGGTGCCCGGTTTCGGTGCGAGATGCCAGTCCGCCTGTTTCGCGGTTTTCGACCGGTAGGCGTCGATGACGACGACTTTCGCGCCTTTCTTTTTCGCCTCCTGGACGAAGTGCCAGTGATGCAGGTTGGTGCTGACGCTGTTGCAGCCCCAGATGATGATGTATTTCGAATGAACGAAGCTTTCCGGGTCCATGCCGCCACTGGGGCCGTTGGTCAGCACCCAGGCGGTGGCGGAACCTTCGCCGCAGAAGGTGCGTTCGCAGACGGTGGCGCCGAGGCGGTTGAAGAAGGCGTCGCCGCCGTTGAGGCCGTGCACCAGGCCCTGGTGGCCCAGGTAGCTGTAGGGAATGATCGCCTGGGGGCCGTGTTCGGCAATAATCGCTTTCCAGCGATTGACGATCTCGTCCAGGGCCTCGTCCCAGCTGATGCGCTGGAACTGCTTGCTGCCCTTGGGACCGGTGCGGCGCAGGGGATACAGGACACGATCCGGATGGTAGTGACGCTTCTCGTAATCCTTGAGCTTCACGCACAGGCCGCCGCGGGTGGCGGGATGATCCTTGTTGCCGCGCACGCTGACGAGCTTGTTGCCCTCGACCTCGAAGACCATGGAACAGGTGTCGGGACAATCGTGGGGACAGCCACCGAAAAAAGTTTCACGCCGTGGATTCAATTGTGCGGACATGGGACAACCTCTCCTGGTGGACGTTATCCCGTTCCACTATACAGGTTTTCCACAACGGGCCGTACTCCAATCAGGCGGAGTGCCGGTGTCCGCGGGCGCCCGATCAGCGTGCCCGTCATAACAGCATGTATTCAAGGCAGTTTCTGCCCGTCCCGGGCCGGCCGGGAGACATGGGCCCCCGTTTCCGGGGGCATGGCCCGCCGCTTCCGCCGGTGTCCTGCCTACGCGGACGCAGGCGACGGGTTGCGGTTGCCGGACTTGCGCCAGCCACCGCCGGGGTTTTTCTGCTTGCTTTTGTTTCCGCTGGCATTGCGCCGGTGGTTTCTACCGCCGTTGCCTTTCTTCGCGGGCCGCTTTCCGCCCGCGGGTCTTGCGCTCAGCGGCAGATCGGGCACGGTCTGTTCCGGCATGAATCCTTCGATGGTTTCACGCTCGATGCGGCGCTGGATGAGCCGCTCGATGTCCTTGAGCTGCGTGTGTTCCTCGGCGCAGACCAGCGACACGGCGCGGCCGCTGGCGCCGGCGCGTCCGGTGCGGCCGATGCGGTGCACGTAATCCTCAGGCACGTGCGGCAGATCATAGTTGACGACGTGGTCGAGGTTGTCGATGTCAATGCCGCGTGAGGCGATATCGGTGGCGATCAGCACCTGGAAGCTGTTTTTCTTGAAGCCGGCCAGGGTGCGGGTACGCTGGGGCTGGCTCTTGTTACCGTGGATGGCCTCCGCGCGGATATTGTCCCGCGCCAGCCGCTTCACCAGCTTGTCGGCGCCGTGCTTGGTGCGGCTGAAGACCAGCACCTGGTACCAGTTCTGCGTGCGGACCAGGTGGCTGAGCAACGCTGGCTTCTGTGACTTGTCCACGGGATGGATGATCTGCGTGACAGTCTCGACGCTGGTGTTGCGCGGGGCGACGTCGATCTCGCGCGGGTTGTTGGTGATGCCCTTTGCCAGTTGCCGGATCTCGTCGGAAAAGGTCGCGGAGAACATCAGGTTCTGGCGGCGCGCCGGGAGCAGGCCCATGATCTTTTTAATGTCATGAATGAAGCCCATGTCCAGCATGCGGTCAGCCTCGTCCAGCACCAGGATCTCGATATCGTCAAAGCGCACGGCCTTCTGCTGCCAGAGATCGAGAAGCCGGCCGGGGGTTGCGACCAGCACGTCCACGCCGCGGCGCAGTTGTCCAATCTGGGAGTTGATATTGACGCCGCCGAAGACCGCAGCGGAGCGCAGCGGCAGGTAGCGGCCGTAGGTGCGCACGCTGTCCTGCACCTGCGCCGCCAGTTCCCGGGTGGGGGTGAGCACCAGCGCCCGTGCGTGGAGTTTTTTATCCTGCACTCTGTTGCCGAGCATCTGCAGCAGTGGCAGGGTGAAGCCGGCGGTCTTGCCGGTGCCGGTCTGGGCGGCCGCCATGATATCGGCACCTTCCAGGATGGCCGGTATGGCCTTTAACTGTATCGGTGTGGGTTTGGTATAACCGCTGGCGCGCACGGCGCGTAGCAGGGGTTCGGCCAGGCCGAGTGATTCAAATGTCATAGTGTATCCTGAACGTATTTTTATTCTGTGCCGGCCGTTGCCGCATGCGGCGGACGGTCGGTTTGTGTATGGATTCGGTAAGGGTGGTCCCGCAAGGGATCGCGCTTGGCCGGTTTGTCTGTGCCGGTGGCACTTGGCGGCAAGCAATAGTGGCTCTCTCGGGGAGGAACGGTTTGTCCAGGCGTGTTGCTGAAATGGCAGGCTGACAGGCGGGCAAACTCACAACTAAAGATGACGCTCCGGGCGGCCTCTGCCGACACCGGTGAGGCACTGTAACACAATCCGGTGCCATGCATAGGAAATTCTTTTATGAATATTGGGTTGCTGCCGAATGTTGGGGCCCTGCGGGTGGTTCACGGCCGGTAAATGCAAGATTAGACAGGCTGTTCGAAACGAATTCCCGTTCGCACGATAGTGCAATTATCGATAACAGCAGTAACAATGATCCTTGAATTACTATTAAATAGCCTGCCATCTTTGGAGAGATAAATTATCGATGTATCAAGACCACAGCTTGCGGTTGGCAGACGGCCGCCGTATCACCTGCCTGGAACTGGGTGACCCGGAGGGCAGGCCGGTTTTCTATTGCCATGGCTACCCCGGTTCGCGCCTGGAGGCCCGGCTGGTGGAAAAGGCCGCAGAAAATCTCGGATTGAGAGTGTTGGCGCCGGACAGGCCCGGCATGGGCGGCTCGGATTTCCAGCCGGGGCGGACCCTGGGCGCCTGGGCCGGAGATGTGGCGGAATTGGCCGACTGGTTCGGACAGGCGCGCTTCGCCGTGGTCGGCGTTTCCGGCGGCGGTCCTTACGCCCTGGCGTGCGCCGCCCGCATCCCCGAGCGATTGAGCGGCGTCGCCCTCATCAGCGGCCTGGGGCTGATTTCATCCCGGGACGATCTCAGCGGTATGATCGCGACGAACCGCCTGATGCTGCGCCTGGCTATGCGTTTCCCCGCCGTTGCGCGTCTTGCGGTGCGTGGCATTGTCTCATTGATCCGACGTGACTCCGAATTCTACTTCACGCGCATGATTGCCGGCATTCCCGCCGCGGACAGAAAGGTGCTGGCTGATCCCGGCTACCGCCAACTGCTGATTGAGAGCACGGCGGAAGCGCTGCGACAGGGGGGACGGGGCGCCGCCTGGGAACTGACGCTGCTGGCCCGGCCCTGGGACTTCCGTCTGGAGGAGATCCCCGTGCCGGTGCGGATCTGGCAGGGGCTGGCCGATAATATCGTACCCGCGCCCATGGCCCGGCGGCTGGCGGCGGCGCTGCCGGACAGAGCGTGTCACTGCCTTCCGGGGGAAGGCCATTTCTCCCTTGTCTATCATCATCACAGTGCCATCCTCGCCGATCTGCACCGCTAAGGGTTAGCGGCTGGGACCTGCCGGAATCTTCTGCCACCCCTCGGGGCAGGAGGACACGTAAGGGTAGTAGCTGTTCGCCGACCGGCAGTAATACCAGTATTGCGGCGGCGGTGGTGGGGTTGGCGTGTAGATGTGCGGAGGGATATAGGGGTCCGGATAAGGGTAAACGGGCACCGAATACAGGTACCAGATCTCAAGTCCGGGGACTATCCACCACCAGCCGTACCGGCCCCGGTGTACGCCGTGGAACCAGTGTCCCTGGCGCCAGCGTGGCAGATCATGCTGGCGGAACCGGTGAATATCGCCGTGCCACCGGGGCGACCGGTGCTCCGGCCTGACCGCATGTCTCCTATCCCGGTCGGCGCCCGAGGCAATGGGCGCCAGTACCACGAGGATGCAACACATCATCGCTGTGATTGTTCTTTTATACACTTTCATTGCCGGTTACCTCCGTCGACAAGTCATCGTGTTCAGCAGCGCCACCGTGCCCCGACCGGTGACAGCCAGTCCGTTTGCAACTTATAACGGGATAACATTAAAAAGGTTTACCACCGTGAGACTTGATCCGGATCAGATCAATGGCGCGTCGATTATTAAAATAAAAACAATCAAATGGGGAGAATGGATCAACGACCGTCGCAGGACGTTTCCCGGTCGTCAATTAGCGCCGCCATCCTCGGGCGGTATACATGTCATTGTTGAAAACCGCCGCGACGCTGCCCAGTCCCGCATAGATCAGGCCCACTTCCCCGCGGGGTACCATGGCCAATCCGACTATCGCGCGTCTCGGCAGTGGTTCCTTGATAAGCAGCGCCCCGGGAAACTTGCCGCAAATGGCCACCACCAGCAGCGACAGGGAGAACAGCCAGAAAACAGCCGACTGCCAGTCCACCCGGTACAGGTCGAGCGATAATCCGATATTGACGAAAAAGATCGGCGCAAATATCTGGACGATGGGTTTCATCTGGGATTCGATTTTTGAGGAAAATTCGGTACTGTTTTTAAGAGCGACGCCGAAGGGCAGAAAGAATCTTCTGGACAATGCCAGACCGGCCGCGAAACCGCCGAGCAGTTCGGGAGCGCCGAATGATTCCGCCAGCCAGGCGGAAAACAACACCAGCGATATGACGGTGACCGGGATCACTCCCGGGTTGTCGATACGTCGGTCGATGATTTCAATAGGGTAGGATATCAGCCTGGCGAAAACCGGCGCCAGCAGAAAAAACAGGGTGACAAAGGCAAGCACCTTCGAGGTGTTAAGCCAGTTGATCTCTCCGGTGATGGAAAATTCATATAACAAGGCCAGCAGAACCACGGCCAGCACGTCATCCAGCACGGCGGCTCCGAGAATGATCTGCCCTTCCGGACTGTTTTGCCGGTGGACTTCCATAAGCGTGCGGATAGTGATGCCTATGCTGGTGGCGCTCAGACTCCCGCCTACGAAAAGCGCTACGATAAGATCCCGGTTGAACAGGAAGTAGGCGACGGCGAATCCCAACAACAGAGGTCCGACAAAACCGCCGATGGCCACCACGACCGCCTTCTTCCCGGCCTTGAGCAGATTGTCGACATCGGCTTCCAGCCCCACCTCGAACAGGAGCAGGATGATGCCGATTTCGGCCAGGATCAAAATGAGCTGATTCGGCTCGACCCATCCGAGGAGACTGGGCCCGATCAATATGCCAGCCGCAACCTCACCGATGACGGCGGGGATACCGAACATCGCGGCCGTCTCTCCCAGCAACCGTGCCGAGAGCAATATGATCAGCAATTGCAGCAGGAAAGTGTGCGTTTCTACCATGTGCAGCGTGCCTTACCGGTTCGTTGCTGGACTTGTTTTGTGTCTTGTTACAAGCGGAAAAAGGGATGCTACCGTTTGGCCGAATGATAAATGACGTGCGGCACTTTTAACAGATCAACAAAAGCGTTGCCAGCTGATTCCGCATAGGACAGTACCTTGGGATCCGGCAGAGTGGGCGCGTTAACCCCCGGCACGAAAAGATCCTTCTGCTCTGGCCCCTCGTCAATGAACGCAATACCCTGTCTGACGTCTAATTGAATATGAAGTTATCGACCACAATTGTGCTCGCCGCTTCGACAGTACTGCTTTCGTCCTGCGCCCCCACGGCCTGGGTGAAGCAGGGTGTCACGGAGCAAACGCGCAAGGCAGATCAGGCCGACTGTATGCAGCGGGCGCAGCGTGAGTCCAGGAACCTCGCCTGGAGACATCGCTTCGAGTCCTGGTGGCTGTATCCTCCCTATGGCTACTACTATTATCCTTATCATTTCAGGCCTTACGCGTGGGAGTGGGGATACGGATCGTTGTTTCCCTACAATGATTACCTGAACGATGACACCTTGAGCCTGAGCAACTTCTGCATGCGTTCCAAGGGTTACACCCTTGCTAAGGGCGGTTCAGTAAAGAAAGCCAACGATTAAGGAAGATTGAATTTAACAGATCTCGTTGCAGTTTAATTCGTTACATGCGACGTCTACGGGACATTTCCCTGATCTTCTGCAGGCTGTGGCGGAGCTTCTGGTTGCGGGGCGCAATAGTCAGCAATTCCTTGACATAGGATTCAGCCAGATCGTATTGCCCGTTTCTCATCGCCTGTCTGATCCGCTGATCATACTCCTGCATGGTTGTGCGCAGCCTGGTTCTGACTTCCGGGTCCCTCGGATTCTGTATAAGCTGGCGCCGAAGTTGCTGCAGCCGTTCCAGGCCGGCTTTATCGCCCGGATTAGCCGGGTGATCGGCTGGCGGACTGAAAGCAGCGGGAGTGGGTTTCTCCGGTCCCGGAGAGGCGTCTGTGGTTGTGGCTGCTGCCTCGGTTTCTGATTCAGATGAGGACGCGGTGAAATTCTTATTATCCGGCTGATCTTCATCGGCCGGACCTGCCTCACCACCGCTTTTCTCTAAGGATACCGCCGGTGCTCCGGTTGCCGGCAGTGCCGTATTTCCGCGCCGGTGTCCGTGCCTGGCAAAAAAGATCACGAGTACAACGGCCATTATCACAAACGCCGGCCGTTTCCACCCGGAAGAGGTGGCCTCCGGTTGCGGCTGTTTTCGATTGCCTCTGTTTATTTTGGCGGTGCCACCTGTTGCAATGGTTTTTTGCACCGACACGGCGGGAACGGGGTTTCTTTCAATGACTACCGTGGTTGCGGTGGCCGGGCCGGCCTGGGTCAGAGACGCGCGCCAGGCGGCGATAGTCTGAGGCCGGTCTTCGTGCTTGAAGGATAAAGCCTTGTCGATAGCGGCCATTAGTGCAGGCGAATAACCCTCGGGCCTGATCTGTGTGAGTGGCACATAGATATCTCTGGCGTTGTGCAGGAGAGCCTCGCTTCTGTCCATGGCGTTGGGAGGGGAGTGGCCCGTGACCGCCCGGTAGAGCGTGGCGCCCAGGCCGTAGATATCCGTCCACGGCCCCTGGTATTCCCCCTTGCCGGTGTACTGTTCGAAAGGTGCGAAGCCGGGAGAGAACATGGCCGTCAGCGTCTGCGTTCGTTGGCCCAGTGACTGCCGGGCGGATCCGAAATCCAGCAATACGGGACTGCCGTCTTTTCTAATATAAATATTCGGTGGTTTTATATCGCGGTGTATGAATCCGAAGCCGTGCACCTGTTCCAGCCCGTCCAGCAACGGTATAAGGATATTCAGCAATTCCTGTTCCGGCAGCGTTTTGCGATCCTTCAGTATCCGGTCCAGGCCCTGCCCCTGCTCATATTCCATGATCATATAGGCGGTGTTGTTTTCCCTGAACACGGAGAACACATGGACTATATTCGGGTGCTTGAAGCGGGCCAGGGTCTGGGCCTCGCTGATGAAACATCCCGAATCCTCCCTGGCCCAGCATCCGCTGGATTACATACCAGTGTATCCGATGGCCCTCGGGCAAAGCGTTGCGGTGCTCAGTCATAACAACATCTTATACACCTGGACGGACAATAAAAGGCAAACATCAGCCTACCACGACACAGATCACGCTCGTGCCGGTCCTTGATGGCCGATAATCCCCTTTGATTAATATTAATATCGACGCCCGGAGCAAATAACGCGTTGATGATCTATATCGGAAAAAATGCACGGATATCCCGCCTTATACTAAACTTAAACAGCCGGCCCGGATCTGGGCGGTTTATATCT
>JARRRO010000123.1:0-8791 GCA_037380645.1 Gammaproteobacteria bacterium
TGCGAATCATTCGGCCGCAGGACGATTATAACGATCAAGACAGCAGACACGACGACGGCAAAAAGTAAAACTTTCATCCTGCAACATTCCGTACCAACGTAAACAGGACTACGCCAGCGGCAGACAGGATCAGAAACGTTGACAGTGACATCGGCCGGTACGGTTTTTTCCCTGTACCGCGCTGCCGCGAGGCAATCATACCGAGCACAACTCCGGTAAACAGAATTTTTTGATACCAGGTAGACAAATAGAAACCGCTGCCAAGGATATGATACGTCGCCGCTGCAACACAGGTGATACCGAGAACTATGTGCCAATAGCGAAAGCTGGCATGGTCCTTGTGCAACATGCGCCGCGGCGGCAATACCGAAAGGGAAACCAGCAGCAGTAACAATACGGCGGCGGCAAGCCCTGCCCACATGTAAACAGGCGCGCCCGGTTTCAGGTATTGCAGCAGTACGGGATCACGGATTAAGAACCAGAATGCATGCGCGAGCACCATCAGCAGCACTGCATAGCCAAGCAGTACATGTTGCTGGCCGTCGTGGCGAAAATTTGACGGGACTGTCAGGTACAAAAGCCCGCCCAGTGAGCAGAATCCCAGAGCATTGTCGGCATCCCAGGCCCAGCCCGCGCCCATAAGGGGTGCGGACAAAAACGTTGTCAGAAACAGGCCGGCAAACAGTGCAATAAATATGAACATTGATCAACGCTGGCGAAAACAGCAATTCCGGGGACAGTATACCCATTTCCATATCAGATATAGGAAAACTGTGGAGGCGGGGAATTAAGTATATTGCCCCCCGAATCTGGGACAGGGGTTGAAGGATTGCGTGGACAGGAAGTTCTCCTGTACTGAGACAGCAGCGTTTATTTATTTTACGGCAAGAGAGACAAGATAGATCAGCAGATCCCGCAGCTGCCAGCGCGAGGTGGCGGGAAGCCGGGTGCCGAATTCGAAGTTTCGTTTATCACTCTCGACAACCACCTGTTCGAGCTCGTTGCGGTTCGTCTGCCTGGCAAGCGCGATGCGCCTGATATCGCGCAGAGGGACGCTGTCCGTATGCCATTCCCCTTCGGCATGGTTCCAGCACCGGTACCAGAGCGAGTTTGCATCGACGGCAACCTGATCAGGGTGACGGAATTTCCTGCGCATGGAAAGGACATAAAGGATTGCCCCCGCGGCGATTATCGAACCGAGAACCACCGCCGTCGTCCTGTCGGCAATCCAGTCCAGGTAAAGGGCCAGGCCGAACAGCAGGCCCGCGATAAGCAGGAACGCCACACCGGAGTACAGCAGTTTCACCGGCTTGACGGTGACGACCCAGAGACTATCCTCTTTGTGCAGGGCCAGGCCCGCCCGCAATGCCGGCGCCGCCAGATCGAACGCCGGTGTCCTGACGCTGCCGTCGCCCAGCCGATCAACGAGGAGGCGATCGAGGTCATCGGTGGCGGTGACGCCCTGCGATGTCTTTTCCAGCAGGGGCAGGCCGAACAGTTCGCCGTAGCGCCGCCACAGTCTGTCCCAGTCCGGAGAGGGCGATTCCATGGTGTTCGTCGACTCGTACAGCAGCACCCGCCTGGCATCATCATCGTGATCCAGGTACAGCAGGTAACTCATGCGGCTTTGGTAACCCGATGCGTCGGCTTCGGATTTGAAGTGACGCTGCATGTCTTTCAGGACGCCGTTATAGGCACTCAGGGGTTCCCGCCAGGAACGCCACCCGGAGAGTCCGTAGCGTTTCCATGTCACCGTGCTGTCATCGATTTCATACTGTTCGCTGTAAACCAGCTGGCTGAAGCCGAACAGGGTCACGAACAGGCCGCCTAGAACCAGCAGCACGAGTAACAACTGGCCGACTTCGAAACCGGCGGATTCCCATACCCCGAACAGGTGTATACCGCTGTAATGCAGCCATGGCAGGCCGATGACCAGGGCGATCAGGCCGGCAATGCGGCTGCCCGCGATCCGCCGGCGCATGGGCAGATTCGCCTCCGCCGGCTTCCAGGGGACCAGGTTGGCGGTGGGGCCGGACCGGCCGGTGATGGTTTTGTCCGAAGTCGGCATTGCCGGGAAGCGCATCAAGGACGTTTTCACCATGATGCATGAATCGGGGCAGATTGCCAGTATCGTTTCCCGTAAACGGGGTCACGAATTCAGCGTAAATAAAAGGGTCGGTGGCGTATTCCCGCATATTGAGGTCGCTTTCATCCGTGCATGGATCGCATACATGCGAGATACTGACATTACTAATCAATCTTCAGGGACTAAACGGCCCGTGACACTGCACGAAATTCCCCAGGCGCAACGCGGCGAGCCTCCCCTCTCTCCCTGGCGGATCATCGATGCCAGCCGCGGCGAAGTCCCGGCCCCGGAGCAGCTCAGCGCGGGACTGTTCGCGGGAGAACTGATCATCTTCCGGGGCGTCGATGCCGTCCGGGATCTGGTCTCCCGCGGCCGCACCGTCGTGGAGGAGGCGTTCGAAAGCGATTCCCCCTGGCTCGCCGAGGGCCGGCTGCCGGAGGCGGAGTTTCAGGACCGGGTACGGCGGGCACGTAAGCGGGTTCAGAACGACGCCGGAAGCGAGGACGCCTGGCAACAAATCCTGGCAACGCTCGGTTTTCCATCGGAAGAGATGCTGCGGGATCGCCTGCGCCTGCGCGTGGTGCCGTCACGCAGCGGGATACGCAGCCGGACTTCCCGGCCGCTGGAGCCGCACCGGGACAGCTGGGGTTCAGGCATTATGGCGCAGGTAAACTGGTGGCTGCCCCTGTATCCCCTCGCGCCGACCCGGACCATGCTGATATGGCCCGGCCGCTTCGACTGTCCCGTCGACAATACCAGTGCCGAATGGGATTACGATACATTGATGCGACAGCGCGGTAGTGATTATCCGTTGCTGCCGGTGGCGCGATTGGCGCCGCCGGAACCGGGCGAGCCGGTGCTCATCGAGCCGGGAGAACTGCTGGCCTTCTCCGCCGTGCACCTGCATGCCGGGATCGCTGACGAATCCGGCCTCACTCGCCTCAGCCTGGACACCCGCACGGTCTGGCGCCGCGACGTGGAAGAGGACCGCGGCGCCCCCAACGTGGACGGCGCCCCGCACCGGCCCCACTGGGAAATGTTCTCCCGTTAGAAGAGGATAAATAGGTCAAAAACAGGTTTTCCTGCGTTTCGAACAAAAAATGTGGTCTGTCCCCTATTATTCACATTTCGGGAGAATCTCCTGCAATACAACGCCAGAAGTTCCCGCATTTCTCGCGAACTTGGCGTTCTTGTATCCAGATAGGACATTGCCGGGGATAATCCCGCAGGCCCTCTTGGTACAAGCGCCGGAAGCGAATGAAGAATGAATATCACTGGAGGTAATTTAATGAAGGCTGGAAACGGATTTAAAATTACGTGTCGCCAATCCCGGCACCCTAGGCTTCTCGCTGCAACCCTTCTTGCCTTTGCGATGGCTGGCTACAGCACTGCCTCCTCTGCGAGCGATCTTGCCTATATCAGCAACCAGGGCGACGGGTTGACTGTCCTGAAGCTCCCATCGCTGAAGCCAAAAACGAATGTGAACATGCACGACGCCGGTCCGCGTGGCATAGCCGTGACCCCGGACGGCAAGTACATCCTGACCGCCGACGAGCATACGGAAAATATGTCCGTTATCGACGCCCATACCCTGAAGGTCGTGCGCCAGATCCACATCGGGCGCAATCCCGAATTCATGCGCATACTGCCTGACGGCAGCAAGGCGTTCGTAACCTATGAACCTTCATCAACCGGCGGCAAGCCGACCCCGGGCAAGAAGGAAAACGATGAAGACGAATTGCCCGGCCATATCGCGGTGATCGATCTCCATGACTGGAAAGTCGTGGGAGACATTACCGGCGCGCCGGAGACCGAAGGCATAGAGTTCACGCCCGACATGAAGGACCTGGTTGTCGCCAATGAAGGCGACGATACGTTGAGCGTTTATAACTATGCCGATCACAAACTGGTCAAGAAAGTGAACTTGAGCAAGTACGGACTGCGCCCGCGCGGCGTCAAGCGCTCGCCGGACGGGAAGCATTACATCGTGACCATGGAACTGTCCGGAAATTTCCTGGTGCTGAACGATAATTTAAAGGTTCTGAAATCGGTCAAGACAGCGAAAGGACCCTACGGGGTTGCATTCGATCGCTCGGGAAAGCGGATCATCGTCAGCGCCGCCAGGGGGCCCCGGCTGCAGGTATTTGACGCCCATAGCTACAAGCGGCTGGCGAGCATACCGGTGGGCAAACGCTGCTGGCACTTCAGCTTCATACCGGACGAGAGTAAGCTGCTGCTGGCGTGCGGCCGATCCAACAACGTCGAGGTCGTGAACATGAAGACCTACAAGGTGGTGCAGAAGATTCCCGGGTTCAAACTGCCCTGGGGCATCGTCACCTACCCCAAATCGTACGGCAGCCTGGACGCCGTATCGGTGCACTAGCTGGTCCGGCATCACGTTCCCCAGCCTGGACACGCGCCCCGCGTTTTTAAACAAAAAACGTGGTCTGTCCCCTATTATTCCCCCCTTGAAGGGAAGACTTGAAAGATTGCCATACCGGCAATCATGGCGGCGACAAAGATAAGCGGTTTAAGACTGAGTATGGCCAGAGCCGAGATCGCCGGGCCGGGACAGTAACCCACCAGACCCCAGCCTGTACCGAACAGTGCGGCTCCGATTACCAGTGGCGCGTCGATGCGGTTGAGATCATCCCGGCGGATGTCGCTGTCGCGCCGTTTCCAGTGCCAGGCGAGCGCCATCACTGCCAGGGCGCTGCCCATGACCAGTGCCAGACTCGGATCCCAATGACCGGCCACATCGAGGAAGGCCAGCACCTTGGCCGGGTTGATCATGTGGCTGATCGCCAGGCCAAGACCAAACAGCGTGCCGCTCAACAGCGCAATGACATTGCTTTTCAAGCGCCGCCTCCGAGGACATGGCGCGTCACGAAGACCACCGCCGCTGCCGTCGTCATGAATATCAGGGTCGCGGTAATGGAGCGGACCGAAAGACGCGAGATGCCGCAGACGCCATGGCCACTGGTGCAGCCGCCGCCCAGGCGCGTACCTATGCCCACCAGCAGACCGCCGCCTGTCAGGGTCGCGGTATTGGCGTCGATTTGTATCGCCGCCAGGTTGCCGCCGAACAGCCCGTACAACACGGTGCCCAGAATCAGCCCGGCTATAAACATCCAGCGCCAGATCCCCTCACCGTGCCACGGACGCAGCAGCCCGGCGGTGATGCCGGAGATACCGGCAGTACGGCCTGAGGCCAGCAGCAACACGGCGGACGCGAGCCCGATCAAAGTACCGCCGGCCAGTGCGCTCCAGGGAGTGAACTCGGTCATATCAGGATCCGTGGAGATTGGTGTTCAGAACTTCCAGCCAAGACTCAGTGCGGCCCCGAACTGGTGCATGCGCAGGGTGATGCGCTGGCCCGGACCCAGGGGGTTTTCCCCGCTCACTGCCTTGGTGGGCGAGTAGAATACCATGCCGGACAGTTCCACGCTCTCGAAGCGATGGGTAAAGCCGCCGGTGAAATGCCATTCCTGCACCCCGGGCGCGAGGATGTTGAACAGCACTTCTTTTCGGGGAATAGGCTGGCGGCCGTAACTGATCCCGGCGCGCCAGGACTGAACTTCGCTCTGGTCCCACTGCCAGCCGAGTTTCCAGGTGGTCATGTCCTTCCAGCCGAAGCCGGCGCCATTTTTGTCACCCAGCTGAGACAGTACCAGGCCGGGCAGCATGGGATTGCCCACGGATTTCACCTGTGAGTACCACACATGTTGCATGTCCAGCAGCAGGTGCTGGTTGCCGTTGAAATGCCAGGCCAGCCCCGCGTTGACCATCATCGGAATATCGAAGCCCCCCCGCTCCGCGAACAGACCGCTGTAATGGTGCAATTTGCTCATGTAGATGCGCGATCGCCAACTGACGCCGGCACGCAGTCCGTCTATCACTTTGCCCTGCCAGCCCAGGTGAATACCGTAGCCCCAGCTACTGTTTGTACCCCTGTTCGAGAGTGCGGAGGGATCGGAGGAAAAGCCGGCGAACGACGCCAGCCCCTTCGCCTTGAAACGCTGATAGGCAATGACCGGCGCCACCCCCACCGACTGCTGGTCGCTGAAACGGAAGGTCCAGGACGGGGAGATGAACAATTGTTCCAGGTCCACGCCGGTATTGCCGGCATAGAAGGTGCTCTGCCGGTAATCGGTGTTCATGCCGCCGTTGGCATAAATGGTCAGCCCGAGGGTCTGGTTGCGGCCCAGGTGGTGGTTGTACCCGAAGGTAGGAATAAAGAAATGTTCACTATCGCTGTGCACCTTGCCGGGTTGCAGGTAAAACGTGCCCGGCGGCGGCGTGCTGGTGCCCCCCGTGACCTCGTATTCCCGCCGCGGCGAGAACCATTCCAGGCCCACGTCCAGGCGATTACCCACAAAGGCCATGCCCGCCGGGTTCGTAGAGACGGCGATGCTGCACTGGGACCAGGCCGTACCGGCCCCGGCCATCCCCTGGCTCATGGTGCCGTAGCCATGATTGAAGTAACCGTTGGTGGCGTTGGCAGTGGTCAACCAGGCCAGGGCGGAAATCAGGATCAATAGACGAACAAGCTTCATGTAGCATTCCTCTAATCGTTATTGTTGGCGCTACTGCTGGGGGACGAGCACAATAATGGATAATTATTATATTTGAAATGAATATATAATAATTTCTTTATTCTGATAATGAATAATAATTCGGCGCCACGGTAGGAAAAAGCGTGCTTAAACAAGTGATTATCGCAGATCGGCGGCTGAATAATTGCCTGTTTAATCAGGCCGGGGGAATGCTGGTCTTCTCCGCCGCACACCTGCACGCAGGGATCGCCGACGATTCAGCCTAACGCGCCTCAGCCTGGACACGCGCAGGGTCTGGCGCCGCGACGTGGACGATAACCGCTAGCCGCGCCCGGCAGTGCGTTGGTAGGCCGGGCGGGCCTGAACGCGGTCGAGATAGGCTGATGCCCGGGGACCCAGGAGAGCGTCGAGTCTGCTCCAGCGTGCAAAGGCCAGGGCGGAGGCGACCGAGATATCCGCGATGGTAAAATCCTCGCCGGTAATCCAGGTGCGCCCGTCTCCAAGCCCCTTCTCCAGGGCCTCCATCCGTTTGGCGAGCCGCTGTTCGGCAAGCTCCGTGGTGAAGTTTGACTTCTGATCCGCCGGCGCCCGCTTCCGGGTGACGACCAGCAATGCCATTGGTGCCAGCAATGAGGACTCGCCCATGTGCAGATACTGCAGGTGCTCGGCGTAGGCGGCGGGATCCGGGTTGGGCCCGACCGTGATCTTCAGCTCCAGCGACTTCTGCAGCCGCCGCCCGGTCAGGTACTGCAGGATAGCGATGGATTCACCCATGACAATATCGCCGTCCACGATGGTCGGTATGGACGCCGTCGGGAACTTGGCACGGAGAGTATCGTCAAGTGGAAACGTGACCGTCTCCAACTCATAGGGCTCCTCCAGTTCCTCCATCAGCCAGATCACCCGCAGGGAACGTGTATTCGGAACGTGAAAAATCTTTATCATCAGCGGACACTCAGAAAAGAATGGATTTACCCCTAACCGTCTACCTTCGCCCCCCAGCCGACGAAGGCTTTTCCGTACCTCGTCGGTAGATACGAAACGTGGCCTGTTCCCATTTTAGGTGTTTCGGGGAATGACCCACAAGGCAAATACACCCGGCGCCTCTACCGGCGCGGGACAGACTGGACTGCGACGGCCGGGTTTCGTACCATAATCAATCCCCATACCGAAATACTAACAGTCCCATGAAAAATACCGGAACCCCCATCAAGCGCGCTGAAATCGTCGGCTCGCTGCTGCGCCCGCCCTATCTGCTCGAAGCGCGTCAGGCCCATGACGAAGGCCGTATCGGGCCGGCCGAGTTCAAACGCATCGAGGACCGGGCCGTCGACGCGGCCTTTGCGATGCAGGAAGGCGCGGGGCTGGATGTCGTGAGCGACGGCGAGCTGCGGCGCTTTTCCTTCTTCGATCACCTGGAGTCCCAGATCAACGGCGTAGCGCAGATGTCCGGCCCGCCCGTCACTTTCCACGGAGAGGATTCCGGGCAGGACTGGGACTTTCAGAGCCAGGTCTCCGTGGTGGACAAGATCAGCCGCAAACGCATGATGACCGTTGAGGAGTTCGCCTACGCCCGCGCGGTCGCGCGCCAGCCGGTCAAGGCGATGCTCCCGAGCCCCCTGCTCATGTACATCAGCTGGTCGCCCGAGCACTCGAAGGATGCCTACCCCGATCCCTTTGAGTTGTTTGCCGACGGCGCCCGGCTGATACGGGAGGAGGCCGAGGAGCTTGCGCGTATCGGCTGCACTTACATCCAGATCGATGCACCCGATCTCGGCTCGCTGGTGGATCCCGAGAACCGGGGGTTGCGCGAATCCATGGGCATGTCCACGGAGCGCACCCTGAGCGAAGGCATTGACATCATCAACTCCATCGCGGATATCCCCGGCGTGACGTTCGGGATTCATCTCTGCAAGGGCAACTACGCTGGAACCTGGATCTCCAGCGGCGGCTACGAGATGCTGTCGGAGACCCTGTTCCAGCGTGCGACCAACTTCGATGTCTTCCTGCTCGAGTACGATGATCCGCGTTCGGGCTCGTTCGAGCCCCTGGCGAAGATGCCCGACGATAAAACGGTCGTGCTGGGACTGGTCTCGAGCAAACGGCCCGAACTCGAGTCGTCTGACGGGCTCGTCAAGCGCATCGACGA
>JARRRO010000124.1:0-1767 GCA_037380645.1 Gammaproteobacteria bacterium
GGTCGCCTCTCTGCCTGAACGGAACAATCGCCGCGTACGCTTCGAGTTCCTGGTGGACCGCATGACCGCTCCCGGCGGCGCTGCCGTACGCGCACCGGGGAGAATCCGCCTGAACTGGTACCGGCCCCACCCGGAAGTGGTGCCGGGGCAACGTCTGCGCCTGACCGTCCGGCTGAAACGGCCCCACGGCTTCCAGAATCCCGGCGGTTTCGATTACGAAGGCTGGCTGTTCCGGCGGTCGATTCGGGCGACGGGCTACGTCGTCGCCGGTACCCGCCTCTCCGCCCCGGCGGGATTTTCGCCGGACCGGCTCCGCTACCGCCTGCGGCAGCGGCTCCATGCGGTGCTGGGGGGCAGCCCCCATACGGGCCTGATCCTGGCGCTGTCCCTGGGGGATCGCAGCGGCATCAGCCGTGGCCAGTGGCGGGTCCTGACCCGCACGGGGACCAATCACCTGCTGGCCATTTCCGGTCTGCATATCGGCCTCGTTGCCGGCATCGCCTTCGCCCTGACGTGCTGGCTGTGGCCCCTGCTGGGGCGGGCGGCGCTGTGGCTGCCGGCTCCCCGGGTGGCTGCCATCGTCGCCTTTTTGGCGGCGGCGGTTTACGCCCTGCTGGCCGGGCTGACCGTCCCCACCCAGCGGGCGCTGATCATGGTCGCCGCCATGCTGCTGGGCACGATCCACCGGCGCATGCGCCCCGTCACGGTGCTGGGTCTGGCCCTGCTGGGCGTGCTCCTGTTCGATCCCTTTTCCGTCCTGTCCCCCGGCTTCTGGCTGTCCTTCGCGGCGGTGGCCGTGATCCTGTTCGCCCTGGCACTGTATACCCTGCCGTCTGCGTCGGGTACGGTCCGGTTCGGCCGGATCCAGTTGTCCATCTTCCTCGGGCTGGCCCCGCTGCTGGCTGTCTGGTTCCGGCAGATCCCGCTGCTGGGCATGCTCGCCAATGCGGCCGCGATACCGTGGATCAGCTTCGTCAGCGTCCCCCTGATCCTGTCAGGGACGCTGCTGACGGCGTGTAACGCCCCTGGGGCCGGCCTGCTGCTGGCCCTGGGGGATCACTCCCTGGACCCCATCTGGTCGTTCCTGCAGCGTCTGGCCGCGGTGGATGCCGGGGTCCTGCCCCTGGACCACGTGACCCCGGCCGCGGTGGCGGCCGCCCTGGTCGGGAGTATGCTGCTGCTCCTGCCCAGGGCTACGGCGGTGAAATGGCTGGGTGCCCTGTGGCTGCTGCCGCTGCTGTTTCCGGCGTCCCCGGCCCTGCCGCCGGGCAGTTTCCGATTCACCCTCCTGGACGTGGGCCAGGGGCTGGCCGCCGTGGTCCGGACCCGGACCCATGTCCTTACCTATGACACGGGTCCGGCCTTTGGTCCGGATTTCAATACCGGCAGCGCGGTGGTGCTGCCGTTCCTGCGCCAGACCGGGGTGCGCCGGGTCGACATCCATGTCCAGAGCCACGCCGACAGCGACCATATCGGCGGCCTGGCGGACCTCCTGGCCGGTATCCCCGTGGGCAGGGTGCTCACCAGCGTGCCGGCCAGCATTCCCTTTCCCCGGGTGGCGGTATGCCGGGCCGGCCAGCATTGGCGCTGGGACGGTGTCCGCTTCCAGATCCTGTCCCCGCCCCCCCGCAGCCATTTCAGGGGGAACAACCGCTCCTGCGTCCTCAGGGTCAGCCGGGGCCGCTACAGCGTTCTTTTGCCCGGCGATATCGAGCACGCCGCCGAAAGGTCTCTGCTGGACTCCCGCGCCGGCGCGCTGGCGTCGAC
>JARRRO010000124.1:1787-7369 GCA_037380645.1 Gammaproteobacteria bacterium
GCCGGCGCGCTGGCGTCGACCATCCTCGTCGCCCCCCACCACGGCAGCGATACGTCGTCGGGACGCGGATTCGTACGGGCCGTCTCGCCCCGCTATGTGCTTTTCGCCAGCGGTTATCTGAATCGCTACCACTTCCCGAAACGGGATGTCATGAAGCGCTACCGGGAGGCAGGGGCAATGCTGATCGATACAGCGCATGCCGGGGCCATAAGGTTCCGGGTGAACGCCCACGGGGTGGCCGTGACCGAGCAGCGCGAGGTGGACGGGCGATTCTGGCAGGAGCCGCCCTGATCCGGCTCCAAGGCGATGTGATTTTCCCGCTCCTTCAATTTACAATCTCCCTTTTCACGTATCGCGCCCTGAACGGTCAAGCAAGGACTCGACCAGGGCCCGTCTGACAAACAACGGGAGTATCGGTGTGCTCGAGTTGATGAAGGCCGGCGGCCTGCTTATGTGGCCGCTGCTGTTATGTTCCATTATATCCCTCGCCATCATAGCGGAGCGTTTCTGGTCCCTGCAGACAAAGCGTATCGCCCCCAGAAACCTGGTAGCCCAGGTCTGGCAGTGGCAGAAATCGGGCGAACTCGATGCCCAACGCATGCAGCAGTTGCGCGCCGGTTCCCCCCTGGGGCGCATCCTGGCGGCCGGCCTGGTGAACAGGCAGCATGAGCGGGAGGTCATGAAGGAAAGCATTGAAGAGGTCGGCCGGCACGTGGTGCACGAACTGGAACGCTTCCTCAACACCCTCGGCACCATCGCCGCCATTACCCCCCTCCTGGGGCTGCTGGGCACGGTCATCGGGATGATCAAGGTCTTTACGGTCATTACCAGCCAGGGCGTGGGGAACCCCAGCGTCCTCGCCGGGGGTATTTCCGAGGCCCTGCTGACCACGGCGGCGGGGCTCACCGTCGCCATACCCACCTTGATGTTCTATCGCTACTTCCAGGGCAAGGTGGACGAACTGGTGGTGACCATGGAACAGGAGGCGCTGAAGATGGTGGAGGTCATGCACGGCCAGCGCGAGCAGGAAGGATCCCGGGCGAACTAGGCATGAATCTGCGGCGCACCAAGAGAAAGGATGTCGATTTAAACGTCACGCCTCTGATCGACGTCGTATTCCTGCTGTTGATCTTTTTCATGGTGTCCACCACCTTCAATCGCAATTCCCAGCTCAATATCACCCAGCCAGTAGCCAGCGAGAAGAACCAGGAGCAGGAGCCGAAGGCCGTCAACGTGACGGTGGATGCCCGCGGAACGGTGTATGTCAATAACCAGCCGCTGGTGAACGCGCAACTGCTGACCATACGCGAGGCGATCCGCGACGCCGCGCAGGGACTGAAAAATCCGCCGGTGATCATCAGCGCGGACAGAAAGGCGACCTACCAGTCCGTAATCCGCGTCATGGACGCGGCCCGCCAGCTCAATCTCCTCAAGATCACCTTTGCCACCCGGCGGCCTGAACAGAACGGCCAAAAGGAATAACCTCTTGGCGACCGCTCTGGGACAGCATCGGGACATGATCTCGCCAGGATTCATCGAGGAGCTGTGGTACGGCTCGCATCCCCTGTCTTTGGGTCTGGCTCCGCTGGGCTGGGCCTATGCCGGACTCACCCGGCTGCGGTGGCTGGCCTATACCGTCGGGATGCTGCCGGTACAGCGGGTGCCGGTACCGGTCATCATCATCGGCAACATTACCGTAGGCGGGACCGGCAAGACCCCATTGACCATCTGGCTGGCCAATCACCTGCGCAGTCTGGGCCACCGTCCCGGTATCATCAGCCGCGGTTACGGCGGCGCCCGGGGGAAGCGGCCGCAGCAGGTCCGGCCGGACAGCAATCCCTATCTGGTCGGGGATGAACCCGTTCTCATGGCCAGGAGGACGGGTTGCCCGGTGGCGGTATCGCCGCGGAGGTACGTCGCTGCCAGGGAACTGCTGGAGCATACCGACTGTGACGTCCTGCTGTGCGATGACGGCCTGCAACACCTGTCCCTGGGACGGGACCTGGAGATCGCCGTGGTGGACGGCGACCGCCGTTTCGGCAACGGCCGCTGCCTGCCCGCCGGGCCGCTGCGGGAGCCGGTCCGCCGGCTGAAATCGGTGGCCATGGTGGTTTGCAGCGGCCGCCCGGGAAGGAATGAATACGCCATGGAATACGACTATGGTGACCTGCGCTCCCTGACCGGCCCGGAACGGACCCTGCCCCTGGAGAGCCTGCGCGGGCAGAGGGTCCACGCCGTCGCCGGGATCGGCAATCCCGCGCGCTTCTTCAGCTATCTGCGCGGTTTCGACCTCCGTGTCCTCAGGCATGAATTTCCCGACCATCACCGCTACACTGCCGGGGATCTGGACTTCGAAGAAAAACTCCCCCTGGTGATGACCGAGAAAGACGCCGTAAAATGTGAAAGCTTCGCCGGGGACGAGGCCTGGTATCTGCCCGTGCAGGCGCAGCCGGACGCGGCGTTCCGGCATCGCCTGGGAGTGCTGCTCGAGGAATTGTTTAATGGACAGGAAACTGCTTGAAATCCTGGTATGCCCGGTCACCAAGGGGCCGCTGATCTACGACAAGAGCCGGCAGGAGCTGATCTCCACCTCCGCCGGCCTGGCCTATCCCATTCGCGACGGCATCCCCGTGATGATGGAGAACGAGGCCAGGGCCCTGAGTGCCGAGGAAGTGGAAAGCTACAAGAAGAAAAAGTGACGGTTCCCTTCAAGGTCTACATACCGGCCCGGTACGCCTCCACCCGCCTGCCCGGCAAGCTCCTGATCCGGATCGACGGCAAGCCGCTGCTGCAGCATGTTTTCGAGGCCTCTACACGGAGCGGGGCGCGGGAGGTGGTGGTTGCCACGGACGATGCGCGCATCGAGGAGGCGGCCGCCGGCTTCGGGGCGGCGGTAGTGGCGACCGGTGTCGGGCACGCATCCGGCACCGAGCGGCTGAGTGAGGCAGTAACCGCCAGGGGCGAGCCCGAGGACATGGTCATCGTCAATGTGCAGGGGGATGAATTCGGCATACCCCCGGAACAGATCGACCAGGTGGCGGCGCTCCTGCACGGGGACGGGGAGGCCGCCATAGCCACGCTGTACGAGGCCATCACCGACGAGGCGGATTTTCGCAACCCCAACATTGTCAAGGTGGTCTTCGACCGCAACGGTCACGCCCTGTACTTCAGCCGCTCCCCCATCCCGGACCAGCACCCGGATACGGCCGCAACGGCAACGTTCAGCTGCCCGCCGTACCGGCATATCGGTATCTACGCTTACCGGGCCGGGTTTCTCAGGCATTACGCGGGCCTGCCGCCCTGCGGTCTGGAGAAAAGCGAGCGTCTGGAGCAGCTGCGCGCCCTGTACAACGGCTACGTCATACGGGTGGCGGAGGCTTGTGTCAGCGGCGGGCTGGAGGTAAATACGGAGGCCGATCTGGAACGGGCCCGAAGTGCTAATGCCGGCATGCAGGGTCAGACGTAATGAGTATAACTTGTGGCTTGTAGCTGATTTAGCGGTTGCGGTAGGTGATACGACCCTTGGTCAGGTCATAAGGCGTCATTTCCACGGTGACCCGGTCTCCGGTGAGGATGCGGATGTAATGCTTGCGCATCTTCCCGGAAATATGCGCCGTGACGACGTGGCCGTTGTCCAGTTCGACGCGGAACATGGTATTGGGCAGGGTTTCAATCACCGTGCCCTCCATTTCAATATGATCTTCTTTCGCCATCCCCTTTCCTCTGCTTGAAGAGGGGGGATTCTGCCTGATTTTTCCCCGCCAGGCAAAGGGCGGGAAGCGATGGCAATAATCCGGCCTAGCGGCCGTGCCGTCTCCAGCCCCGTAATTGAACCACGGAGAACACGGAGAGAAAAAAAGAAAGGTGAATAGTGAATGGGAAAATTTACCGGCAAGGTTCATCACCGGTATTGTTATTCATGATTCACTACATACGGATCATCGCCTGTATTTACGCGGTGCCCTCCACGATGAATCATTCATACCATGGAGATGGTGGCTGGTCGATGTTTCACCAGTGCCGCCAGCGGTTATCGCTGTAATACTCCAGCGGCTGGTATTCGTTCTTGTAGTTCATTTTGCGGCAGCGTTCTATCCAGTAGCCCAGGTATACCCACTCCAGTCCCTGCTCCCGGGCCTTCTCGATCAGGAACAGGATGGCGAACCTGCCCAGGCTACGCCGGTGCTGGGCCGGGTCGTAGAAGGTATAGACCGCGGACAGGGCGTCGTCCAGTTGATCGGCCACTGTAACGCCGAGCAGCTCCTGATCCCGGCGCATTTCGTAAAAAATGGTATCCGCCCAGGTGGAGGTCAGAAATTCCATATAGGTTTCCGGCGTGGGGTTTTCCATGCCGCCACCGGCGTGGCGGTGTGACAGGTAGCGCTCATAAAGCCGGAAGTGATCGCGGTTGAACTCCGGAGGCAGCGCCGTCACGGTCAGGTCGAGATTACCCTTCCAGTTACGCTTCTGATTGCGGTTGGGGATGAATTCCCTGACCGGGATGCGCACCGGGATGCACGAGGCGCAGCTGCTGCAATGGGGGACGTACAGGTGTTCGCCGCTGCGCCGGAAACCGCAGTCCGACAGGGCCGTATACAGCCGGGTGTTCTTGGGAAAGCGCGGGTCCGCGAACAGGGTCGTCGCCTCCCGCCCCGGGAGGTAATTGCAGTCATGGGGCGGGGTCGCGAAGAAGCACAGTTTCTGGATTGAAGTCATGCCGGCACCCAGTCGCTCTCCACCGGCCAGTCCCCCCTGGTCTCCCGGCGGCAGTCATTTCTGACGATGTTGACGAACAGCCTTCTGGGCATGGGTACGGCGCCGAGGCTTTGCAGGTGCCGGGAATGGACCTGGCAGTCAATCAGCCTGAAATCCCGCCGGTCCAGTTCCCGCGCCAGATGGACCAGGGCGACCTTGGAGGCGTCCGTCATGGCGGAGAACATGGACTCGCCGAAAAAAATCCGTCCGATGACCACGCCGTACAGGCCTCCCGCCCGGGCATCGCCGTGCCAGCATTCCACGGACAGTCCGTAACCCTGCTCATACAGGGCGGTGTAGGCCCGGGCCATGGCGCCGGTGATCCAGGTCTCCGAGGACCCGCCGCGGGGCCCGGCGCAGCCCCTGAGCACCCGGGCAAAAGCCTGGTTGAAGGTGACGCGATAGGGTCGTTTGCGCAGGGTCTTGCGCAGGCTGCGGCTGATCTTCACCTTGCGGGGATCGAGGACGCAGCGGGGATCGGGTGACCACCACAGGATCGGCTGGCCCTCGCTGTACCAGGGAAAGATGCCGCGCCGATAAGCGTCCAGCAACCTGGCAATGTCCAGGTCCCCGCCTATGGCCAGCAGGCCGTCGGGATCGCGCAGGGCCGTGTTGACGTCGGGAAAATCGTCGGCGATGACGTTTTCCGCCACCCAATACAGCTGCTGCCTGCCGGTCTGTTCCTGTCCTATAGTTGAGGTCATGTGTGTCTCAATCTGCGGATTTATAGGGCAGATGGTCGGACAGGTTTTCAAGGTACCAATTCATCTCCCGAGTCTCCCTGTCCAGATATTCGGCCACGGCCTCCCTGAAGCCCGGGTGCCGGA
>JARRRO010000125.1:0-10239 GCA_037380645.1 Gammaproteobacteria bacterium
GTCTCCGAACAGGCCCGTCACCTTCCCCTGGTAGTCGTCACCCCGGACAGTCATGCCCTGGTCACCGGCAGCCCGAAACAGCGCCGGCACTGGCTGGACTGGGCCATGTTTCACGTGGAACCTGACTACTTGGAATACTGGCGGGAATATAAGAAGGCCTTGAGTCATCGCAACCACCTGCTCAAGGAGGGGGAGGGGGACGCCGGACTGTACCGGGGGTGGGAAAAGGCCATGGCCCGCCACGGGGAGGCGGTGACGGCGGCCCGCCAAGCCTTCCTGGGGGAACTGGCGGCGTCGCTGGCAGAAACCGCGGGGGAGTGTTTTGGTCCGGGGCTATCCGTGGCCATGGCAAAGGGCTGGCCGGAGGAAGGCAGTTTCCAGGACTGCCTGGCACGGTCTCGCGGAGGGGACCGGGCGGCCGGGTTCAGCCGGTTTGGACCCCACCGCGCCGATATCTCCTTTACCTGGGAAGGCGAGGCCCTGTCCGCCCGTTTCTCCCGGGGGCAGATCAAGCTCTTCGTCTGTCTCTTGATCATGGCCGAGGCAGCAGTGCTGGAGAAACTCACCGGCGAGGCCCCCTTGTTCCTGCTGGACGACTATTCCGCCGAGTTGGACGAGGAGGCCAGCGCACACCTGCTGGATCAGGTAATGGCGCGGGGCTGGCAGAGCTTTATCACCACCACGGTATTTCGCGAGCACAACCACCTCGCGGACCGGATCAGGGTGTTCCACGTGGAACACGGGGAAATCGTAAAAGTGGTAAAATAGTCCGGTTGTATTACGCAGAGATCTTATCAATGACCGACACTAACAAGGGCACCTACAATACCACCCATATCATGGTCCTCAAAGGCCTGGAGGCCGTGCGCAAGCGTCCCGGCATGTATATCGGCGATACCGACGACGGTACCGGTTTGCATCACATGGTGTTCGAGGTGGTGGACAACAGCGTAGACGAGGCCCTGGCGGGTTACTGCACGGAGATCAGGACCATTATCCATACCGATGAGTCCGTGTCGGTAATCGACAACGGCCGGGGGATACCCGTGGACATGCACGAGGACGAGGGGCGCTCCGCCGCCGAGGTGATTATGACGGTACTGCATGCCGGGGGTAAATTTGACGATAATTCCTACAAGGTCTCCGGCGGCCTGCACGGCGTCGGTGTGTCCGTGGTCAACGCCCTGTCCGAGAGCCTGTCTCTCACTATTTACCGCGACGGGCACTGCTACAAACAGGAGTATCGCGACGGCGAGCCCCAGGGTCCTCTGCATAAAATAGCGCCTTCCGACAAGACCGGCACGGAGATCCGCTTCCGGCCCAGCGCCAAGGTCTTCACCAATATCGAGTTCCATTACGACATCCTGGCCCGCCGTCTGCGGGAGCTGTCCTTCCTCAATTCGGGCGTGCGCATAGAGCTCCAGGACGAGCGCACCGGAAAGCAGGACGTATTTGAATACAAGGGCGGTATCAGCTCATTCGTGCAGCACCTGAACCGCAACAAGAACCCCCTGCACGAATCCGTGATCAATATCGATACGGAGCGGGACGGGGTGATCGTCCAGCTGGCCATGCAGTGGAATGATTCCTACCAGGAAAATATCTTCTGCTTCACTAACAACATCCCCCAGCGCGATGGCGGTACTCATCTGGCCGGTTTCCGCGCCGCCCTGACCCGCAGCTTCAACCAGTACATCGAACGCGAAGGCCTCGCCGCCCGGGCCAAGGTTCCCATTACCGGGGATGACGTACGCGAGGGCCTGACCGCGGTCCTGTCCGTCAAGGTCCCGGACCCCAAGTTCTCCTCCCAGACCAAGGACAAGCTGGTGTCCAGCGAGGTCAAGTCCGCGGTGGAGTCCAGTGTGGCGGAGAAACTGCAGGAATTCCTGGTGGAGCGGCCCGCCGAGGCCCGCATCATCTGTGAAAAGATCGTCGAGGCTGCCCGGGCCCGTGAGGCCGCCCGCAAGGCCCGGGAGCTGACCCGCCGCAAGACCGCCCTGGACGTGGCCGGCCTGCCGGGCAAGCTGGCGGACTGTCAGGAAAAGGACCCGGCCAAGTCAGAACTGTTCCTGGTAGAGGGGGACTCTGCCGGCGGCTCCGCCAAACAGGGCCGGGATCGGAGCAACCAGGCCATCCTGCCGCTCAAGGGCAAGATCCTGAACGTGGAGAAGGCGCGCTTCGACAAAATGCTGTCCTCGGCCGAGGTGGGCACCCTGATCACCGCCCTGGGTTGCGGCATCGGCAAGGATGAATTCAATATCAACAAACTGCGCTATCACCGCATCATCATCATGACCGACGCCGACGTGGACGGCTCCCACATCCGCACCCTGCTCCTGACCTTCTTCTACCGTCAGATGCCGGCCCTGATCGAACATGGCTACGTGTATATCGCCCAGCCGCCGCTGTACAAGCTGAAAAAGGGCAAAACGGAGCGTTATCTCAAGGATGATCCCGAGCGCGACGCTTATCTCATGGAAATGGCCCTCAAGGATGCGCAACTGCTCCCCGCCCCCGATGCCGAGCCGGTGACCGGGGAGGATCTGGCACACCTGTCCCGGCATTACCTGGCCATGAACCGGGAGCGGGAGCGTCTGGAAAAGCGCTATCACCCAGGTATCCTAGATGTCATTCGGGTCATGCCGCCATTACAGGAGGCGGAACTCACTAACCAGGCGACGGTGGAGGCCTGGTTCAAGGAAGTATGTGAACGCTTACAAGCTTCAGGAAGCAGGAGTATCCATTATTCCCACGAGGTCTTTGAATGCAGCGGGGGCAAGTTCGGGGGCAAGATCACGGTCAACCAGCACGGGGCCGAGGCCATCAACGTGTTCAACGCCGATTTCTTCACCTCCCGGGAATACCTGCGCTTCTCGGCCCTGGAGGCCCAGTACCGAGTCGTCGATGGCAGCGTCCGGCGAGGCGACAAAACCCGGCCCATCACCTCCTTGAAGCAGGCCTTCGACTGGCTCCTGGAGGAGGCGGCCCAGGGGGTGCATATCCAGCGCTACAAGGGACTGGGGGAGATGAACCCGGAGCAGCTCTGGGAGACCACCATGAACGCCGGCAGCCGGCGCCTGTCCCAGGTGCGCATCGAAGATGCGGTGGCGGCGGACGAGATCTTTACCACCCTCATGGGGGATCAGGTGGAGCCGCGGCGCGACTTTATCGAACAGAATGCCCTCTCCGTGGAGAATCTGGACACGTAACTGTGGGTGAGGTGTGCGGGGTTAGATGTTAGGCGTTGATCGTCATGGGGAGCTGCAAACTGAAAAGATCGCGTTAACCTTCATAGTCACTTTTAACTAATCACCCCTTATCCCTCACCCTGGGTGCGGGCCAGGACCCAGACGGAGACGGTTTCAACACCGTTACGGCGCAGCAGCTTCGCCAGTTCCCCCGCCGTGGCCCCGGTGGTCATGACGTCGTCGACGATGGCGAGATGACGTCCCTCGGGCGGACGGCGCAAGGCAAAGGCGCCGCGGATATTGCGGCGCCGCGCCGCCGCCGGCAGACGCGCCTGTTCCAGGGTTGACCGGCGGCGCCATGCCAGATCGCCGGCCACGGAGATGCCCAGTTCCCGCCCCAGGACCCGGGCGATCTCCAGGGCCTGATTGTAACCCCGCTGCCGCAACCGGCCCGGGTAAAGAGGTACCGGCAGCAGGGCGTCCGGGAACTCTTCCTCTTCCTCCCGGATACGCCGGATAAGCATCGGCACCAGGGCGACGGTAACGGTCAGCCAGCGCCGGTATTTGAAGCGGTGTATAAGATGATCCACGGGATAGCGGTAGGCATAGGCGCTGAGGGTGCGGTCGAAGGCCGGCGGCCGGTTGAGGCAGGCGCCGCAGAGCTGCTCCCGGGGCAGGGAGGCGCCGCAGCGGTAACAGCTCGGATCGCTGCGTGGAAGATCGCCCAGGCAGGCCGGGCACAGGCCGCGGCCGCCGGCTGGCGACTCTGTCCCGCAGAGCAGGCACGCGCCGGGCATGATCGCCGCACCAAGTTGCCGTACAATCTCCATTTGTAAACTTTCCCAATTCAGCCAGGTTGACAACCGAAGCGCACCACCCTGCGCTCCCAAGGAAAAAACCATGTCCGCCCAAGCAAGCATAGATCAAGACCAGCCCCGGTACACGGCCCTGCGCCACGACTGGGCCCGGGAGGAGGTGCGGGGACTGCTGGAGCTGCCCTTCAGCGATCTGCTGTACCGGGCGCACACCGCCCACCGCCACTGGTTCGATCCCAACGAGATCCAGCTCAGCACTCTGCTCAATATCAAGACCGGCGGCTGCCCGGAAGACTGCGGCTACTGTCCCCAGAGCGCCCGCTACCAGACCGGGGTGGGCAGCCACGACATGCTCGGCCGGGAAGAAGTGCTGCGGGCGGCGCAGGCGGCGCGGGAGCGGGGCGCTACGCGTTTTTGCATGGGCGCGGCCTGGCGCAACCCCAAGGAGAAGGACTTCGCCCGCGTGCTGGAGCTGGTAGAGGCGGTGAAGGGACTGGGAATGGAGTCCTGCGCCACACTGGGGATGCTGACCCCAGAGCAGGCCACTCGGCTGCGGGAGGCGGGGCTGGATTATTACAATCATAATCTGGACACCTCGCCTGAGTATTACGGCGAGGTCATCAGCACCCGCGACTACGAGGACAGGCTAAATACCCTGCGCCATGTGCGCGCCGCGGACATCCGGGTCTGCTGCGGCGGCATCATCGGCATGGGCGAGGACATGACCGATCGCGCCGGTCTGCTGCAAACCCTGGCCAATCTGGATCCCCATCCGGAAAGCGTCCCCATCAACCTGCTGGTGCGGGTGCAAGGCACGCCGCTGGGGAAGAGCGAGGCCATCGATCCCCTGGATATGGTGCGCACCGTGGCGGCGGCGCGCATCCTCATGCCGGCCTCCTGGGTCAGATTGTCCGCCGGGCGCAGTGGCATGGAGGACGGGATCCAGGCACTGTGCTATTTCGCCGGGGCCAACTCCGTGTTCTTCGGGGAGAAGCTCCTGACCACCGAGAACCCCCAACAGGATAAGGACCTGGCCCTGTTCGCCCGCCTGGGGTTGACCCTCAGGCGCTGATCCGGCCGTCATGGTCCGCGTACCCCGAGTCACTCCGGGATATGGCCTCCAGGAACGCCTGGCCGGTCTGGAGGAGCGGGGCCTGCGCCGCCGCCCCGCCACCGTTCACTCCCGCGCCGGCGCCGAAGTGTGCCTGGAAACGGGGGCGGCGCTGAATTTCTGCAGCAACGATTATCTGGGCCTCGCCGGCCACCCGCGCCTGGTCAAGGCCTGGCAGGACGGGGCGGCGAACTTTGGCGTGGGCGCCACCGCCTCGCCCCTGGTGTGCGGCCGCCACGCCGTGCACGCGGAACTGGAGCGGGAACTGGCCCGCCAGACCGGGCGTGAGCGGGCACTCCTCTTTCCAAGCGGTTTTCAGGCCAACCTGGCGGTGATCACTGCCCTGGCCGCCGGCCGCCCCGCACGGCCCCCCGACCCAGGCGTCGTCGCGATGGCGCGCCAGGATCTCCACGGCTCCGGTAGCTGGTCGAGTACGCGCGCCTGTGCCGTGAACATGGTGCCTGCCTGTACGTGGACGAAGCCCACGCCTTCGGCGTCCTGGGCGAACACGGACGCGGCGCTCTGGAAGCCCTGGCCCTGGGCCAGGACGACGTACCAGTCATGATGGCCACCTTCGGCAAGGCGCTGGGCGTGGCCGGCGCCTTTGTGGCCGGACGGGAGGAGGTGATCGAAACCCTGGTGCAGCAGGCGCGTCCGTACATGTTCAGCACCGCCACACCCCCCGCCCAGGCCGCGGCGGTGCTGGAGGCCCTGAAAGTGATGCAGGACGAGGGATGGCGCCGGGATCACCTGGGCGCCCTGATCCGCCGTTTCCGTGACGGGGCGTCTGAGCGCGGATTGACGCTGCTGCCGTCGGAGACCCCCATACAGCCGCTGCTGCTGGGGGATGCGCGGCGGACGGTGGCGGCCAGTGAAGCGCTGCGGAGACGGGGATTCTTTGTCGCCCCCATCCGTCCGCCCACCGTCCCCGAGGGTGGATCCCGGCTGCGCATCACTCTCTCCGCCGGGCACACGGTCGATCAGGTGGACGCCCTGCTGCAGGCCCTGACCGTAGTGGCGGCGGCGTGACCGCGGCCGTGCCGGACAAGGCCCGGGTCGAGGCCAACTTCAACGCGGCCGCCGGCGGCTACGACGCCATCGCCGTGCTGCAGCGGACGGTCGCGGAGGGACTGCTGGAGCGGCTGGAAATGATGCGCATCCACCCGCGCCGGATCCTGGAACTGGGTTCCGGCACCGGCGCCGCCGCGCGTGAACTGGCCAGGCGTTACCGCGGGAGCCGGGTCATCCAGGCGGATATGGCCCTGAACATGCTGCGCGAATCGCGCCGTCAGACGTCCCGGTGGTTTTCACGCCAGGGCTACCTCTGTGCCGACGCGGCGCGGCTGCCGCTGCAGGACGGAATCATAGACCTGACCTTCTCCAGCCTGATGCTGCAGTGGTGTTCCGATCCGGCGGCGGTGTTTGCCGGGATCAGAAAAGTCATGCGCCCCGGCGGCCTCATTCTGTTTTCATCCCTCGGCCCGGACACCCTGCGGGAGCTGCGCGAGAGCTGGCGCGAGGCGGGGGACGACGAGGCCGTACACGTCAACAACTTCTACGACATGCACGACGTCGGTGACGCCCTGATCCGCGCCGGTTTCGTTGATCCGGTCATGGAAGTGGAGATCATGACCCTGGCTTACGGCGAGGTGGGCGAACTTATGCGCGAGCTGAAAAGACTGGGCGCCTGCAACGTCAATACCGGCCGCCGCCTCAGCCTCACCGGCAAGGACAGGATGGACCGCATGCAGCGGGCCTATGAGCGCCGGCGCCGCGACGGCCGTCTGCCGGCCACCTACGAGGTGGTTTACGGCCATGCCTGGGTCCCCGACTCCCCGCCGCAACAGCGAATGGAGGACGGCGCAGTCGGCATACCGCTGACCTCGATCAAACGTCGCGGGATGCAACGATGACCCCGGGACGTGGTTGTTTCATTACCGGCACCGACACCGGCTGCGGCAAGACCGTGACAACGCTCACAGTCATGGCGGGGCTGCAGTCGCAGGGCCTGCGGGTCGCCGGGATGAAACCGGTGGCCAGCGGCTGCCGATGGATCTCGGGCGGGCCAGTGAACGATGACGCCGCCCTGATCCGCGCCGCCTGCAGCATGGAGGTGGACTATGATCGGATAAACCCGTGGGCGCTGATGGATCCCATCGCACCGCATATCAGCGCCGAGCGGGCGGGGATGGAGATCTCGCTGGCGCCGGTGATCGCGGCCTTTGCCGCGCTCTCGCAGGAGGCGGACGCAGTGGTGGTGGAAGGCGTGGGGGGCTGGCGCGTGCCCCTTTCGGCGAGCCTGGGGATGCCGGATCTGGCGGCGGCCCTGGCCTTGCCGGTGATCCTGGTGGTGGGCCTCAAGCTGGGTTGCCTAAATCACGCCCTGCTGAGCGCGGAGGCCGTAGTCCGTGACGGCTGCAGGCTGGCAGGCTGGATCGCGAACCACGTGGACGAGGACTACGATACGCGGATTGAAACCGTGCAATACCTGTCCCGTGCCATTCATGCGCCGCTGTTGGGGGAGATTTCCTACATACGACACGGGCCGGACCCGGTCCGAGCCGCTGCGGCGCTGGATCTGTCCGCCCTTACCTGAAGGCTGCCTTCATGGTGGAGCACTAATCAAGACGAACTTGCATCCCATGGGCTTTATGGGCATATTGTCGCATGTTTCGGCCGAGCTCCCTCACCCGCTGACGGACTTACGGCGAATGAGAATGGTTTGCGTAGATGATCTCTGAGTTGCAGGCTGGGGGAGACGGCGGGGGCCGGACATTCGTGGTAATGCCGAATCAGGCGATGTCGTGGCGCAATCTCGTTGAGGTCTATGCAGGAATAACCGGGGCGGTCCTGTTGATCGCCGCCTTTTTCTGGATGCAGGGGTTGCCGCTGGTCTTGCCGTTTTCGGGACTGGAGTTATTGTTGCTGGGGGCGGTTCTTTACATCACTGCCTGGAACAGCGATTGGAGAGAGGTCATCATCGTGGGCGATGATCTTGTTTCCGTAGAAACCGGTCGTTACGGACCAGTCTCTCATTGCGAATTTCAACGCCCGTGGGCGAAAGTGATCATCTTGCGCCCGGGCGGCTGGTATCCGAGCCGGCTGATAATCCGTTCCCATGGACGGCAGATAGAGATCGGGCGGTTTCTGAACGAACAGGAGCGGCAGGGACTGGCAGAGCTCCTTTCCGCCGCGCTGAAACAAAGGGCGGGGCGAGAATCAACCAACAATTATGGGTCGAGTTGAGGAATACAGCATGTCTGTAATAAAAACCAAAACATCCTTGCTGGGGGTAGCTACACTCCTGTCAGTTTTCTTTACGGGCGCTGCCTGGGCCACCGATTACGGGCTGAATTTGCCCAAGGGCGTCACGTCGACAAGCCACGAGGTCTATGACCTGCATATGCTGGTCCTGTGGATCTGCGTCGTCATCGGGGTAGGCGTCTTCGGCGTCATGTTCTGGTCATTCATCTACCACCGCAAATCCAAAGGCGCCGTTGCCGCCCATTTCCATCACAACACCAAGGCCGAATTTATCTGGACCATTATTCCCGTCTTCATCCTGGTGGGCATGGCCATTCCCGCCACCATAGTTCTGAAAAAGATGTACAATGTCAGCGACTCCGCCATGACCATCAAGGTCACGGGCTATCAATGGCGCTGGCGTTACGATTACGTGGATCAGGGTTTCGGTTTCTTCAGCAGCCTGGCCTCTGAGAGCAGCGACATCAGCAAGCTGGATTCCGGCAAGGATCCGAACACCGATCCCGAGTATCTGCGCGAGGTGGACCATCCCCTGGTCCTGCCCGTCAACGAGAAGATCCGCATCCTCACCACCGGCGCCGACGTAATTCACTCCTGGTGGGTGCCGGACCTGGGCTGGAAGAAGGACGCCATCCCCGGTTTCATCAACCAGTCGTGGACGAAAATCGACAAGCCCGGCGTGTACCGGGGCCAGTGCGCGGAACTGTGCGGCAAGGGCCATGCCTACATGCCCATCGTAGTGAAAGCGGTGTCTCAGAGCGATTATAAGGAATGGGTCAAGAAGAAGCTGGCCGAGAAGAAACAGGCGGCCGCCGGCGCCAAGCGTACATGGAGCAAGGACGAGCTGATGAAACACGGCAAGCAGGTCTTCGAAAGCATCTGCGCGGCCTGCCACCAGAAGAACGGACTGGGCGTTCCCGGCGCTTTCCCGCCCCTGGCCGGCGGTCACAAATTTTCGGCGTCGCAGGCGATGTTGAAGCGACTGGAAAAGCACGGCTTCTACAAGGACGGCAAGATCGTTCTTGGACCCGTCCCCAAACATATGGAAATCGTACTTAACGGCATCACGGGGACGGCCATGCAGGCCTTCGGCAAGCAGTTGAACGACGTGCAGCTCGCGGCGGTGATCACCTACGAGCGCAACTCTTTCGGCAACGACACGGGCGACGTGATCCAGCCGGCCGATATCGAGAAGGCCAAGAAGGCGTCGTCGGCGGGACAGTAACCTGAAAACCCGAACAAGGCTTTTACTGTGAGGTCAGCACCATGAGCGAAGCGGTTATACACGAAGAACACCACGAACATCATCCCACCGGCATCAAGCGCTGGCTGTTCACCACCAATCACAAGGACATCGGCACCCTGTATCTTTCTTTTTCGCTGCTGATGTTTTTCGTCGGCGGCGCCATGGCCATGGTGATCCGGGCGGAGCTGTTCGAGCCCGGGCTGCAGTTCGTGCAGCCGCAATTTTTCAATTCCATGACCACCCTGCACGGGCTGGTCATGATCTTCGGCGCCATCATGCCCGGCCTGGTCGGCTTCGCCAACTGGATGATCCCCATGATGATCGGCGCGCCGGACATGGCCCTGCCGCGCATGAACAACTGGAGCTTCTGGATCCTGCCCTTCGCCTTCACCCTGCTGCTGGGCACCCTGCTCATGCCCGGCGGCGGCCCGGCCGGGGGCTGGACCATGTATCCGCCCCTGATGCTGCAGACCGGCGACGCGTTTCCGTTTGTGATCTTCGCCGTTCACATGATGGGCATCTCCTCTGTCCTGGGGGCCATCAACATCATCGCCACCATCTTTAATATGCGCGCCCCCGGCATGAGCTTCATGCGCCTGCCGCTGTTCGTCTGGA
>JARRRO010000126.1:0-5536 GCA_037380645.1 Gammaproteobacteria bacterium
GCTGCAATCCCCGAACAAGCTCGAAATTAGCGCCTTTAATACGGAGTATCAGTTGTAACCGACCCCATTTAGTCCATTATTCCGATATCCCTTTCGGAAATTGCCCGCAGGCCTCTGCATAAATATCCTCGGCCAGGGGGCCTTTTCCGCTGCCTTTATGTTTGCCGCCAGGTGCTCCGGATTGGCGGTACCGACAATTAAAAAATGGTTGCGTCCCCTGTTCCTGCGCTCTCCCGGTTCGGCGACAGAGCTGTCTATTGATTCTCGTGTATGTAAACGGCGCGCTGGTGAGAGAACGTTTTGAATCCGAACTCCCCGTGATAATTACCCATCCCGCTCTGGTTGACGCCGCCGAACGGCAACCGGTTCTCCAGATAGTGCGAGAAGACTCCATTGATGGTCACTCCGCCCGACGAGGTTCTGCTCAGCACCTTGTCAATGTTGTCCTGGTTATTGCTGTAAATATACAGCGCCAGGGGCTTGTCGTGCTCCTCGATGTATTCCACGACATCATCGAGTTTTTTGTACGTCATCACGGGCATTATCGGCCCGAAGATTTCCTCCTGCATAATCTGCATGTCAGGGGTCACATCAGTAAGCAGCGTTGGATGGATCGTACGGTCTTCTTCCTCCAGAACGCCGCCGACAGCAACACTGGCGCCCTTGGCAATGGCGTCGTCGAAAAGCCTCTTTATGCGCTCGAAATTCTGGGAATTGACGACCTGGGCGATATTTTCCTTCTTGATTTGCCCGTCTTCCGTATACAGGTTCTCCTTGACCCTGGCCTGAAATTCCTTAATTAAGCCCTCTTTCTGATGCTCCTTAATGAACACATAGTCCGGACAGATACAGGCCTGTCCTCCGTTGAATTGCTTGGCTCCCGCCAGATCGCCGGCAATTTTCTGCACATCGGCGCCTTCATCGACGATGACCGGAGACTTTCCTCCCAATTCCAGGGTAACTGAGGCCAGATGTTTCGCCGCCGCTGCCATGACTATCTTTCCTACCCGCGTGCTACCCGTAAAGAAAATGTGATTGAAAGGAAGCTCGAGTAAAGCGGTCGCGACATCGACGCCCCCTTCAAACAGGGCCACTTCTTTCTCGTCAAAGGCCTCCTTGATGACCTTGGCGGCTACGCTGGCAGTCGCCGGGCACAGGTCCGTGAGTTTGACCATGCAGCAGTTGCCGGCCGCTATGGCTGCCACAAGAGGGCCCATCGTCAGGCCAAGCGGGAAGTTCCAGGGGCCCAGTATGAGGCATACCCCTCGCGCCTCGTAAACGATTTTCGCCTTGTCGTGCTCGTTCAGGGAAGGCTCCACCTCAACCGGTTTCATCCATTCCTCGAGATTATTGATGGCCCTATCGATATGGCCGATGATGCCCAAATATTCCGTAATCTTTATTTCGCCCTCTGGCTTGCGGGTATCCTTTTTCACGGCCTCAACGATCTCATCGGCATGCGCCTCAAGGGCCTCTTTCAGTCTCTGCAGCTTGACCTTGCGTTCTTCTGCGGTCGAGACCTTCGTTTCCCATTGATGCGCGCGCTGCAGAGCGAATATCCGCTCCATTTCCGTGAATACATCCTGGGTCTTCTGGGTGGCGGGGTTGGACACGGGATCTCCTCCTTTCAATAAGCGACTTTTCGCGGGCTTTAACGCTGATTAACTTTTTCGCAGTCGGCGCGACTATAGACGAATGGTTACCGCCGGACAACCCTGGATCCTCGGGTGATACGCGGTAAGTGCTTGTATATCAGGCTAATTCGGATGTTACCGGGTCAGCCCCGCCAGGACGGGAAAATATGAGATATGACTTCTATTTTTTCTGTTCCGATATCCCTTTCGGAAACCGCCGGCAGGCCTCCTCGTAAATATCCGCGGGCAGAGGGCCTTTTTCCGCCGCCTTGATGTTGGCCGCCAGGTGCTCCGGATTGGCAGTGCCGACAATGGTGGTGCTCATGTCCGGATTGCTGATGGTGAAGCGCAGCATGAATTCCATCGTGCTCGATCCTTCCAGCAGGTCGTCGATACCGGTATTGAGCCAGAGATTCCTCCGGGCACGGAACGAGTCCTGCAGAAAGGCCGGATACTCGTCGATCTCCGATTCGTCCTTGACCATCACCCCGCGCGAGACGCCGCCGCGGATCACGATACCGGCGCCACCGGCGGCGGCCTTATGGATCAAATCCTCATGGTCTCGCTCCACCAGCGAATACGGGATCTGGAAGACATCAAATACCCCCATATCAATATGGCCGGGCAGTTCCGGCAGGGTGCTGGAGGTACCGATGAAACGCACCTTGCCCTCCTGCTGGAGCGCCAGCATCTCGGCCACGGAATCATTTTCCTCCAGGACCGAGCGGTCGGGCGTCACATGCAGCTGGACCACGTCCAGGTAGTCCGTGCGCAGGCGCTGCAGGCTCTGTTCCACGGCGGCGCGTATATTGGCCCGGCTGTAATCGTGGGGCTTCCGCTGGGGGTGGGGGACATCCGGCGCCTCGACCGGGCAGCCGCACTTGCTGGCAAGGTAGAATTCATCTCGCCGGTGGGCAATATGCTCGCCGATGGTCTGCTCCGAATACCCGTAATCGGGAGAGGTATCGATGTAGTTGATACCGCTGTCCAGCACCGCATTCAGAAGCGTGCCGGCCTCCTTGGCGCTCAGGCGCGGAAAGTGGTCCGTGCCGCGCAGCTCCATGGCGCCGTAACCCAGCCTGGTGATTTCGAGGCCGGTACGGCCGAGGATGGATGTTGGCAAATTGGACATAATGGTTTTCCTTCTTGTAGCCTGATTTCAACCGGTGAACGAGAGAGTAATAATAATAACATACATCCATGTAAGGTTAAGACCATCCAACGTTACTCTTCCGGCTGGAGGGCATTTGCACCGACAGGCAACAGAAAATCAGCCATGGCCAGGCCGCCCGGAACCACTGACTGATAAAGTGTTACTCTAACCCCGAATATTCTGTTATTTTCCGGTGACTGATATTCAATTAATAATAAATGAGTAACGTGTATGGAAAATAAGAAGGTTGACGTCGGGGAAGTCATCGATTCCGCCGGTTTTATCGGGAAGCCGCTCGGTATCGCCTTGATGATGATCATTATCATGCTGACCGACGGCTTTGATTTATTCGTACCAAGCTACGTGGCCCCCGCGCTGGTGGATGACTGGGGTATCTCGAAGTCTGATATCCAGCCGTTTATACAGGCAGGTCTTATTGGTATGGCCTTCGGTTCAGTATTGCTTGGCTGGATTGGCGATCGCATCGGTCGTAAAAAAGCCTATATTTCCTGTCTTACACTCATGTTTATCGGTTCCGCCTTTTGTTTCTATGCAAACGATACCACTGACCTGTTTGTCTGGCGCCTGGTCATGGGCTTTGGCCTGGGTGGTATTACACCGCTGGCTACCACGCTCGTAGCTGAATGGACAAACAGGAACGTACGCGCCGTCGTGGTCGCCAGTGTGATTGTGGCGATACCCATGGGCGGGATGTTAACCGGCTTTGTTGATCGTGCCCTCGTGCCGGAATACGGTTGGCGCTCGATGTTCGCCGTGGGCGCGATAGTACCATTGATATTGTTCATTACTTTTTCCTGGCTGTTGCCCGAATCTCCCAAGTATATGGCCAAGCGGCCGCATCTGCGCAAACGTCTGGCCAAATCTCTGAACCAGCTCATTAAGGAGAATCGTTTTGACGGCACTGAGGAATTTTTTGTGGTTGAAGCGGGCAAACGCTCCAGTAACTGGTTTTTTACGATTTGGAACAGTGATTTTCGCTCCCGTACAGCCCTGATCTGGATCGCTTTTGCCGTCAACAGCTTCGTGCTGTATCTGTTCACCAGTCAAATACCACTGCTGTTGGTTCAGGCCAATATGACCAGGGACGTCGCTTCGATAGGTTTGCAATTTTTCAGTGGCGGGGCGGTATTGGGGTCCGTTGGTGGTGCTTACCTGGTTGGCTGGTATGGCTCAAAATACACCGGGACTTCACTGGCCGCTTTAGGGGGAGTGGGAATTGCGTTAATGGCCTTGCTGTTAGCGGGTGACTATACTTCGACCTATCCATTATATGCGCTTTTCCTGGTTGCCGGGGCATCGGTTAATGGCATGCAGGCCTTTATGTATGCGGTAAGTGCGCATTCCTATCCCACCGAAGTTCGCGGATCAGCAGTGGGTATGGCGCAAACCTTCTCGCGCATTGGCGCGGTTTTGAGTCCGACCGTAGCAGCTATTTACTTTGGCATGGATCCTGTGCCGCCGGTAAGTGCATTTCTATTCTTCATGGCGGGCGTGATCGGCTTGACCGTTATCAGCTTTTACCTGATCCCTAGTCATATACCGCGAAACAGCCGGCAGGCCGTGGAAAAAGAAGAGGACCAGGCCCAGCGTGAAGGGCTTGGAGTCGCCCCTCCGGAATAACATAAGCGGGCAACGGATATTCAATTCTTCCCTGCTGCATCCGGTCTCGGCATGTAACCGATCCGATCCGCGGCAAAGCTGCCTATCCAGAACTCATTCCCCACCGGAACAGCGACACTCGGCGCCGGTATGGCGGTATCCTCCCCTGCGCCCGCCACCCGTTCGGCGGACATTGTCCGGGGATCGATCCGGATAATCGACCAGCCGACGCCGCAGGGCAGAGCAGCACATTGCGAGTAAGAGACATAGTTATCGCCTACCGTATACAGCATGCCATCGTCACCCCAGCGGATGTTGTCCGGCCTGATGCTGATGGTGACCGATTTTGCGGTAACCGGTCTGGCCGTACGGTCGTACCGCACTACTTTATGGGTGCCGCTGACGTCCACGTATATATAGCGCTCATCCTGCGACAAGGCAATGCCGTTCGGGCCCGACAGGGCGGTCCCCGGGATCTCGGTCACCTCGCCGCCGGGATGCCATTCATACACACTGCCGCTGATCTTCCCCCGCATGATTTTGTCGAAGGCGTCCGGATCGGTCGGATCACTGAACTTGGTGGTCACGAAGCCGCCGTCCGACAAAATGACAACGCTGTTGGGCCACATGGTCATCGGCAGCGGCACGCAGCCCATCCACGCGATCGCAGGCTTGCCGCCCTCATTATCACCATTCGTATCGATATCGAAGATCTCGATGGCCTCGCGCTCCCCGTGGCTGGTAATGTACAGCCGGTATCGGCCCGCCGACCACTTCCGCAGGGCAATGCCGTGGGCCGAGAACTTCTTTGGATTGATGGGCCCGGGACAGTCGGGGAACATCTGCCTGTCCTGCCTGAACACGGGATGGGCGCCGGGGAAGAATTCCTCATAGGTTTTGTTCCGGGAATCCACCAGGTAGATATGCCCCGGTGCATTAGTTTTCGCCAGTGAGCCGTCCATGCCGGACGTGATCAGCCAGCGGGTATGGCCGAGCTGCAGGATATCCTCGGCATTCTGCGGCCCGCAGATATATTTGAGACCGCCGGAAGCCTTGCAATCCTTGTCGGCCCAGGCGGGGGCCGCGGAAAGCATGAAGAGTGCGGTCAACAGGACCAGGTACATCCCTG
>JARRRO010000127.1:0-8262 GCA_037380645.1 Gammaproteobacteria bacterium
GTGCCGTGCCCGGACATCATGATAACGGGACAATCGAGGCTGTCGTTTTCCGCCAGTTCCTTGAGTATGGAGATGCCGTCTATGTCAGGCATCCATATGTCGAGCAGGATCAAATCGGGCCCCATTTCGTTTATGGCGGCGCGGGCCTGTTCGCCGTTTTCCGCGAGTTTTACCCGGTAACCCTCGTCTTCGAGTATTTCCCGGATCAGGGTCCGGATATCGGGTTCGTCGTCAACAACCAGTATGTTACTGAAACTCATATGACATCCTTCTGCATCACGTTACCGATGTTCGTGGAGCTGTCCGCCTCGGTGACGGGCAGACGGATCACGGCGCACGCTCCGATACCATCGGGATTATTTTCCAGCCACACCACTCCACCATGCTCTTCAATGATCTTCTTGACTATGGCCAGTCCCAGGCCGGAACCTTTCTTTTTGCTCGTTACATAAGGCTCGAACACGTTGCTGATTATATCCCCGGAGAGGCCGGTCCCAGAATCCTTGATTCTGACTTCTATGAAATCCCTGCCACGTTCGTCAATATGGTGGGTTTCAATGACCAGGGCCACCGCTTTTTCGGAAGTGCTGGCGTCAAAGGCGTTCTTGAGAAGGTTGTTGAAGACCCGCCGCAATCTGTCCAGATCCGCATTGATTCTGGGTAAATCCGGCGACAAATTCAGCGTAATCGAGGCGCCGGGATCCAGATTGATAAACAGATCAACCACTTCGCGGATCAATTCGTTCAGGTCCACCATCTGTCTGGAGATGACCGGGGGCCGCGCGTACTCGGAAAATGTATTGACCATGTCCTTCATGGTTTCAACCTGGTGAATGATGGTATTGGTAAGGCGATCCATCGTTTCCGGCTGCGCCACTTTCAGCGTATCGAGATATTTGTGACGCAGTCTTTCCGCCGCCAGTTGAATGGGAGTCAGGGGGTTCTTGATCTCGTGGGCCAGTCGCCTGGCCATTTCGCTCCAGGCCGCGTCCCGCTGTCCCTGGATAAGGGCCGTGATATCGTCGAACACGATAACATGTACCAGTGAATCTTCCAGCCCCGAGAGCGACAGGGAGGTGCCGCTGCACATCAGGATCTGCCGGCCGCTGGTGCCGAACAGGGTCACCTGTTCGCGCCATTCGCCTTCATTGGAATCCTGGTAACTGGCAATCGTTTTTATGAGGGGTTCGAGGTAGCGGTAATCCGCCAGGATATCTTCCAGCCGGTCGCCCAGCCGCCGGTTGAGGTCGGTGCCGAGAATCTGGCCGGTGCTGATGTTGACGGTTCGCAGGCGGTTATCCTGGTCCAGCACCAGACCCCCTGATGAAAGACGGCCAATCACGGCCTCGAGATAGGCGCGCTGGGCTTCCGCCTCCAGCTGGCTTTTCCTGACCGCATCCCTGGCATTGGCGATGCGTCTGGTCATTTCGTTGAATGAGGCGACCAGAAAGCCCAGTTCGTCGTTGCCTGGCACGGGAAGCTGCTTGCTGTAATCGCCTTCGGCCACGGACTTGGTGCCTTCAGCCAGGTTCCTGATCGGCGCGGCCAGTTTCTGGGCGGAATAGAACGCGGCCCAGACGGCGGAGAATATGCTGAACAGGACGACCAGGGTAAGGATCACGACAAAGCCGAACTTCAACTGGTCCCGCAGGAAGGAAAGCTCGTTGTACTTGATGTAGGCCGACTGTATGTTGTTCGCCAGCTCATTGATACGGCCGGTGATCGGGAACAGGACCTGGATGATCCTGTGTTTGGACTCGACTCCCATGTTGGGGACATTGACGACTGCGCGAATGGATAGTTCGCCGTTCTGGATGGTATCAAGCCCGATATAGTTGTTCCCCTGCTGCACCTGGAACAGAATTGCGTTATTCGGGCGATTGGGGACGAGGTCGCTGATGTCCCCCGTGCTGGAGGCGATAAACCTCCCCTGCCTCGTCATCAGGGTAAGTTCCCTGGCGCCGAGGCGTGTACGGTAATCGTCGATTTCAAACGGCACGGCGACATTGGAAATCTGGGAGAAATCATTCGCTATCTGCTTGGTCTTCTTGAGGATGTCCTGCTCCCTTTCCTCCAGGGATAGTCGGCTCAGCTCAAGAGAATCATCCAGCGCCTTTTCGACCTTCACGTCAAACCAACTGTCGATGCCGCGGTGCAGGAAATCCAGGGAAAAATAATAGACGATCAGTACAGGCGTCACCGACAGAAAGGCGAACATGATGACCGTGCGGAAGGTCATCCTTGCCCCGGGCACCTTGTTCTTCAGCTGCCGAATGAGATTCCTGAGGTTGGCCAGTATCAGTCCGACGAGGACAACCAGGCCCAGGGTGTTGAAGATCAGCAATCCCGAATAATACTCGCCGAAATGCTCCGAATTCTGCAGGGCATTGCTCATCATGAGCAGGGAAGACAGCATGAAGATGAACAGGACAATGCCTGTGATCAGCATCAGCCCACCGCCGTTCTGACCGGATTTACCTAAAGACCCATTCATACCACTGGCTTTCCAGATGCCACCGGGAGGAGATCAGGGTGGAGGGTTGCAGGGGCGGCGGCAGACTCTCGATATTGATCTCGGCCCTTACCAGACCGATGTAGCTTTCGTCTCCGGAGAGTCTGGCCTTATCGATCAGCGGATAATTATCGATGGCGCCGATGTAATTCAGCGCCTCGTCCAGATTATTAAACTGTTCGCGGGCGCCACTGCCGAGTTTGGTGACCACGAAATCGTCGCTCAGGGGATGGTGCTGAAGGCGGTAATGCAGAGTTACTTCCTTGATCAATTTGTTCCAGAGCCATTTCCGCTCCCGCCTGACCTCTAAATTGACGTCGATATTCAGGGACACTCCGTGCTTCAAGGCATTGATGATTTCGTCGTTGAGACGCATTTTCAGCCTGATATCCACTTGGTAGATGCCGTCGTTTACATGGCTGGTGGCGTACTCAACGCTGATCACCTGCGCTCGTGCTGCGACCGGCACCAGCAGGGGGAGACAGTACAGTATTCCGCGTATCAGGCTGTGTCTGTTAATCCGCATCTCACTCGCTGGATTTTGCCAGGATGGCGTAATAAAAACCGTCGCTGTCGTCCATCCCGGGAACGAGCCATCGACCGCAGGAACCGGGGACACCCCAGTCTGCGTGGATAAGCTGAACCATGGCGTCACGCGTCCGCTGGACAAACCGTTCAGTGAGCCCGTTCCCCTCTTCATCGAGCAGGGAACAGGTTGCGTACAGCAGTTTGCCGCCCGGCTTCAATACGGCCCATACCGATTCCAGTAGCTGTTGCTGTAGTTGCGTGAGTCTCTCAACCTGTTCCGGCGTCCGCAGGACCTTGATGTCCGGGTGCCTGCGCAGGATGCCGGTGGCTGAACAGGGCGCATCAAGCAGGATACGGTCGAAGAGGGAACCGTCCCACCAGCCTTGTCTCTGAATAATATCAGAATGGATGACCTTTGCATTAAGGCCCAGGCGCTCCATTCCCCGCCTCAGCCGTACCACCCGTTCCGGTTCCTTTTCCACCGCGGTCAGCGCTACTCCCTCCGGCGCCGTCTCCAGGATGTGGCCGGTCTTACCACCCGGGGCCGCACAGGCGTCCAGCACCCGCTGTCCCGGTTCGACGCCCAGCAGCGGGGCGGCCAATTGGGCGCCGAAATCCTGGACGCTGACCCGCCCCTCGGCGAAGCCGGGGAGGAGTTCGACATCGACGGGCGTGTGCAGGTACACCCCGGTGGCTGCCAGGAAAGACGGCTCCGCTTCCATGCCGGCGCGCCTGAGTTCGGCCAGGTAGGCATCACGGCCGTTCCGGCGCATATTGACCCGCAGGTGCAGCGGCGGGCGCTGATTGTTGCTGGCGACGATCCCCTGCCAGTGATCGGGCCACTGCGCCTGCAGCCGCTTGAGCAGCCAGTCGGGGTGGGCGTAGTAGGCCCCGGGGGAGGCGGCCAGGACGGTGTCCAGGCTGCCGGATTCCCGCTGGAAGCGCCGCAGCACGGCATTGATCAGGCCTGCCGCCCAGGGTTTGCCGAGGGCCCTGGCCGCCTCCACGGTGGCGGCTACGGCGGCGTGGTCGGGGATGCGCAGAAATTCCAGTTGGTACAGGCCGCACAGGATCAGGGCCCGGATGTCGTTGTCACGGGGCTTCAGGGGCCGTTTCAGCCAGCGCCGGAGCAGAAAGTCGTAGCGGAAATACCAGCGCATGACGCCAAAACAGAGCTCCTGCACCAGGGCCCGATCACGCCGCTCTGCGGCGGCGTCCTCCAGATAATCGGTGAGGGCGCTGTCCAGGCGCCGTCCCGACCCCAGGACCCGGGTCAGGACCCGTGCGGCGGCGAGACGGGCGTCCATGGGCAGAAAGCCACGAGCCAACGCATAGGCGCTGGCCACAAGCCACAAGCCACAAACCCGGTCTTCATGCAGGCATTTTCCCTCATAATCGTTACCGGCATTGAGCTGTCACATATGGCGGCTAGTAGCTTTGTTTATGGAAGCGGGGATGGCCATGATAGAACTCCCGGGCGCTGACTTTCTTCTTGCCGGGCAACTGCAGCGCTTCAATGCGCAGGAGCCGGTCCCCGGCAGCGACATCCAGACCCGCCGTCGTGCAGGCGGCGATGTCGCCCGGACGGCGGTCCCCGCGGGGGGTTTCCAGCACCCGGGCCGCCCAGATACGCATGGGTTGTTCGTACAGGCTGGTACGGGCTACGGGCGAGGGATTAAAGGCCCGGATCCGGCGCTCGATGAGGGCGGCCGGCTGGGTCCAGTCGATCTCGGCCTCGCGCTTGTCCACCTTGGCGGCGTAGGTGGCCAGGCGCTCGTCCTGGGGAACCGGCACCAGGGAGGCGGTCCCCAGCTGATCCAGGGCCTTGAGCAGGCAGTCCCCGCCGAGGCCGGCCAGGCGGTCCTGCAGACTGCCCGCCGTATCGTCGGGGTGGATGGGGCAGGACTGCTGCAGGAGCACGGCCCCGGTATCCAGGCCGGCATCCATCTGCATGATGGTGACGCCGCTTTGATCGTCCCCCGCTTCTATGGCCCGCTGCACCGGTGCAGCTCCACGCCATCTTGGCAGAAGAGAGAAGTGAACATTCACTGACCCATACCGGGGACGGTGAATCACCACCTCCGGCAGAAGCAGGCCGAAGGCGACGACGGCCAGGACGTCGGCCCCGGCCAGGATGTTTCCGGCCTGGAGTTCCGCCGCCGTTTGGGGCTGGGAAAGGGGGAGCCCGGCGGCGTCGGCCGCCTGCTTGACCGGGCCGGGCCGTGGCCGCCGGCCGCGCCCCGCCGGCCGGTCCGGCTGGGTGAAGACATGGATGATCCGGTGAGTACCGTCCTCCAGCAGCCGGCGCAGGATCACCGCCGCCGGGTCGGGTGTGCCCGCAAAGGCGATATTCAGCCCCCGGGCCACTACAGGGCGGGGACCTTCTGTTTTTCCTGTTTCTCCAGCTTCTTCTTGATGCGCTGGCGCTTTAACGGTGACAGGTAGTCGATGAACAGCTTGCCGTCGAGGTGATCGATTTCGTGCTGGACGCAGACCTCCGCCACCAGGATTTCCGGATTGATCAGGATCAGCGGCTCATCACGCTGCTCGGAGAGGTCCATGACCACCAAGCGCTTCTGGACGTTGACCTGGGTGGCGGCCAACCCGATACCGCCTTCGGCATACATGGTCTCCAGCATGTCCCTGGCCAGGGACTGCACCGTCTCGTCGACGGCGTCAACGGCGACGGCCTTCTGACGCAAGCGGGGATCCGGAAAGTGCAGGACAGACAATCTCGCCATGGTGCGTGTTAGAGGCTCCGTAAGTATTTCATAAATAACCAATTATAGATAAAAAGGGACTGGTTATCATCTTCCTTACGAAAACATGGTATGCACCCGAACATTCTGCTAGACTTTTTTCTAATCTACATTAAGGACTTATCGTAAGGCACGGCTTATGCTGAATAAAATACTAATTAGCATCATGCTGATCTCGTTCAGCGTAATGGTGCAGGCCGCAGACGTCCAGGTCAAACCCAATCACCCGGATTCCTACGTCGTGAAGAAAGGCGATACCCTCTGGGATATTTCCGCCCGTTTCCTGACCGAGCCCTGGCGCTGGCCTGAAATCTGGCACGTGAATCCCCAGATCAAGAATCCCCATCTTATCTATCCCGGCGACGTGGTGAGTCTGGTCTACGTGAGCGGGGTGCCGCAACTGAAAGTCACCCGCGGCCAGCCCGAACAGGCCGTGTCAGTGGTGCGGGGCCGCAATGTCAAGCTTGAGCCCCGCGTCCGTTACAGCAAAGAAAAAAGGCCCATCCCCACCATTCCCATCGAGGCCATCCGGGAATTCCTGACCCGGCCGCTGGTGGTGTCCAAGAATGAACTCAACCGCCGGCCGTATATCGTCTCCAGCTACGATCAGCACCTCGTCGCCGGATCCGGCGACGAGATTTACGTGCGCGGCCTGCCGGCGGATACGAAGCAGCGCGAGTTTTCCATTTACCGCAAGGGGCCGGCCTATAAGAGCCACGGCAAGATCCTGGGCTACCAGGCCATCTACGTGGGAGAAGCGAGGGTCAAGAAACTGGGTGATCCGGCTACCGCCGTAGTCAGCACGGCCGATCGCGAGGTATTGAACGGCGACCGGCTGATCCCGCAGTCCCAAAAGGAGATCCGCGGTGACTTTTTCCCCCGGCCGCCCGATCACCCGGTATCCGGCAGCATCATCTCCGCTGTCGACGTCATCTCCGAGATCGGCCAGTATCAGGTGGTCGTCCTGGACTTGGGTGCGAACGACGGCGTAAAGGTAGGTAACGTCCTGGGCGTCTACCGCAAGGGCGCCGTGATCACCGACCACGTCAAGTACACGGGTAACAATCAGCACATCGCCGGCGAGGGCACTAACCCTCTGTCCAATCTCGTCAGCAGCCTGGTCAGGACCAAGCAGGATTTCGACAACTCCGCCCTGGTGGGCTATCTGGGCCGTCCCCAGGCCGCCGGCGAAAAGGTTAAACTTCCGGACAAGTACACCGGCGTGCTGATGGTATTCCGCACCTTTGACAAAGTCAGTTACGCCCTGGTCATGGAGGCCACGGCGGCCATGCATCTCAATGATACGGTCAAGAACCTCTGAGCCGTGGCGCCGGCTGACCCGGCTGACTGAAACACTCACTCTTCCCGGTGGCAGAGGCCGCCCGCCGGGGGCCGAACCGGCCCCGGACTGAGCTCCGGTCATGGTCAGGGACGACGATCAGGAACACAACACAGAGCAGTGGCGCTGTCTGGCCCTGTTACGCATCCCGCAACTGGGCGCCGCCGGATACCGGCGCCTGCGCCAGCACTTCCCCGACACCGCCGCTGTTTTCACCGCCTCGCCCGAGGCGTTGCGCTCGGCGGGACTCAACGCCGGTGCCGTCGCGGGGATCCGGCGCCCGGACCGGCGCCGGATCGAGGCGGATCGGGCCTGGCTCAGGGACAGCGGCGCCCGCCTGGTCACCTGGGAGGACCCCCTTTATCCCCCGCTCCTGAAGGAAATCCCCGATGCGCCGCCAGGTCTGTTCATCCGCGGTGAGCCCGCGGCCCTGTCCGGCCTGCAGGTGGCCGTGGTGGGCAGCCGCAATCCCAGTCCCTCGGGCCGTCGCATCGCCCGGCAGTTCGGCGCCGAGCTGGGACGGGCGGGGATCACGATCACCAGCGGGCTGGCCGTCGGCATCGACAGCCAGGCCCACGAGGGTGCGCTGGAGGCGGGGGCCCCCACCGTCGCCGTCCTGGGCTGCGGCCTGGACACCCTCTACCCCCGCCGCAACCGGGGCCTGGCGGAGCGGATCGCCGAGAGCGGCGCGCTGGTGACGGAGTTTCCCCCGGGGACGCCCCCCGTGGCGGCCAACTTCCCCCGCCGCAACCGGCTTATCAGCGGCCTCGGTGGCGGGGTGGTGGTGGTGGAAGCGGCGCTCAAGAGCGGTTCTCTGATCACGGCCCGGTTCGCCATGGAACAGGGCAGAGAGGTGTTTGCCGTGCCTGGAGCCATTCACAACCCCCTCTCCCGGGGCTGCCACGCCCTGATCCGGCAGGGGGCGAAACTGACAGAGCAGATCGAGGATATCCTGGAGGAGTTAGGTCCCTTGAACGCGGTGGTGCACAGCGCACAACCCGGAAACGAAACTGGCCGCCGCGGGGTCATAGGGCTTGACGGGGCCGCCAAAGTTCTGCTTGATAATATAGGAGACGTCCCCGTTACCGTGGATGACCTCATTGACTTGACTCAGTTTACGGTTG
>JARRRO010000128.1:0-1575 GCA_037380645.1 Gammaproteobacteria bacterium
GCGTTCTTGCTCTTCAGCTTTTCCACGGCCGGCTTGACGCGCACCAGGGCGACACCGCCGCCGGGCACCACGCCTTCCTCGACCGCGGCGCGGGTGGAATGCAGGGCGTCCTCGACGCGGGCGTTCTTCTCCTTCATTTCCACTTCCGTCGCGGCACCGACCTTGATCACGGCCACACCGCCGGCCAGCTTGGCCACGCGCTCCTGCAGCTTCTCCTTGTCGTAGTCCGAGGTGGAATCCTCGATCTGCTGGCGGATCTGCTTGACGCGTCCCTCGATGTCGGCCTTCTTGCCGGCACCGTCGACGATGGTGGTGTTCTCCTTGGTGATCTGCACCTTCTTGGCATGACCCAGGTCATCCAGACCGGTCTTCTCCAGGGACAGGCCGACCTCTTCCGAGATCACCGTGCCGCCGGACAGCACCGCGATATCCTCCAGCATGGCCTTGCGGCGGTCGCCGAAACCGGGGGCTTTCACGGCGGCGACCTTGACGATGCCGCGCATGTTGTTGACCACCAGGGTGGCCAGGGCCTCGCCCTCGATGTCCTCGGCGACGATCAGCAGGGGCTTGCCTGCCTTGGCCACGCCTTCCAGCACCGGCAGCAGTTCGCGCACGTTGGAGATCTTCTTGTCGTGCAGCAGGATGTAGGGATCGTCCAGCTCGACGCTCATGGTCTCCTGGTTGTTAATGAAGTACGGTGACAGGTAACCGCGGTCGAACTGCATGCCTTCCACGACGTCCAGCTCGTTCTCCAGGCCGGAGCCTTCCTCCACGGTGATCACGCCTTCCTTGCCCACCTTGTCCATGGCATCGGCGATGATCTTGCCGATGTCCTCGTCGGAGTTGGCGGAAATGGTGCCCACCTGGGCGATGGCCTTGCTGTCCTCACAGGGCTTGGACAGTTTCTGCAGCTCGCTCACGGCGGCGTGTACGGCGGCGTCGATGCCGCGCTTCACGTCCATGGGGCTGTGTCCGGCGGCAACCGCCTTCAGCCCTTCACGCACGATGGACTGGGCCAGGACCGTGGCGGTGGTGGTACCGTCGCCGGCCACGTCCGAGGTCTTGGAAGCGACTTCCTTGACCATCTGCGCGCCCATATTCTCGAACTTGTCCTCAAGCTCGATCTCCTTGGCCACGGACACGCCGTCCTTGGTCACGGTAGGGGCACCGAAGCTCTTCTCCAGAACCACGTTGCGCCCCTTGGGCCCCAGGGTCTGCTTGACCGCGTTGGCCAGGATATTGACGCCGGTCACCATGCGGGTGCGGGCGTCATCACCAAATTTGACTTCTTTTGCACTCATTGTCTTTTACCTCCAGAAAATCCTGTTTATTCGATAACGCCCATGATGTCGTCTTCACGCAGCACCAGATACTCGTCGCCGCCGATCTTGACCTCGGTGCCGGAGTATTTGCCAAACAGGACCTTGTCGCCCTTTTTGACCTCCAGCTTGCGGACTTCTCCGTTCTCCAGGAGCTTGCCGTTGCCGACGGCGATGATCTCGCCCTGTATGGGCTTCTCGGTGGCCGTATCGGGGATGACGATTCCGCCGGGGGTGGTCTTATCCTCCTCCAGAC
>JARRRO010000128.1:1619-7136 GCA_037380645.1 Gammaproteobacteria bacterium
CTAACTTGTTGTATATAAAAGGGATTTAAAATGCTGTTAGCACTCTATCGAAGTGAGTGCTAAAAATATAGCTAAATTTCAGCGCATGTCAACTGAGGCAGGGGAAGGGGGACGGCCCGACGCCGTCCCGTACAAGCACGGGGAAGGCGGGTTAGGAGGCGGCTTCCTGCTGGTAATGGCGCATGAGGATATGGGCCACCTCGGGACGGGCGAATTCCTCGGGCAGCTCCTCGCCGGCAGCCAGCATCTCCCGCACCTTGGTGCCGGAGAGGAGCACGAAGTCCTCCGGTTTATGGTCGGGGGCATCGCGCATCATCACCACCCGGCCCAGTTTCCTGGAGAAAGCGGTGTGGTCGGCCTTGAAGATCTGGATCTCCAGGGCGCCGGCCGGCACCTGTTCGTCGAAGATGGTCTGGGCGTCGAAGGGCCCGTAATAACTGCCCACCCCGGCATGGTCGCGGCCGACGATGAGATGGGTGCAGCCGGCGTTCTGGCGAAACACCGCGTGCAGCACCGCCTCGCGCGGGCCGGCATAGAGCATGTCGAAGCCGTAGCCGGTGACCATGACGGTGTTAGGGGGGAAATACAGCTCCACCATCTTGCGGATCGCCGCGTCCCGCACCTCGGCCGGAATGTCGCCCGGCTTGAGCTTGCCCAGCAGCATATGGATCAGGATGCCGTCCGCGTGCACCGCCTCCTTGGCCATCTTGCACAGCTCCTCGTGGGCGCGGTGCATGGGATTGCGGGTCTGGAAGGCCACTACCTTCTCCCAGCCACGTTCGGCGATGGCCTCGCGGATCTGCACCGCGGTGCGGAAAGTATCGGGGAAGTCCCGCTCGAAGTAACTGTAGTTGAGGACCCGGACGGGGCCGGAGAGTACGAAGCGGCCGTTGGCGGTGAAGGTGGCGACGCCGGGATGATCGGGATCCGTGGTGCCGAAGACCTTTTCCACAATGGCCTGCTGTTGCGCCTCGGTCATTTCCTCGATGGCGGCCACATCCTGCACGGCCAGCACCGGATTGCCCTCGACGTTGGGGTCGCGCAGGGCGATGCGTCCGGCGCTTTTGACCGCCGACACGTCCACGGCGGTATGCAGGCACGGCACTGGCCAGAACAGCCCCTGCGTGGTGTGCATGGCTTCCGCCACCGCCAGGGCGTCGGCCAGGTCCATGAAACCCTCCAGCGGCGTAAAATACCCGCCCCCCAGCATCACCGCGTTGGCCGCCGCCGCGGACGTCGTCACCAGGGAAGGCAGGCTTCGGGCCTCTTCCAGCAGGGCCTGCCGTTCGCCGGCATCGGTCACATAAAGGGGTTTCAGCTGTTTCGCGCCGTGGGGTTTAATCATATAAGGCTCTCCGGTTGTGCTTTACGGCTTTGCGCAATGAAAAAAATGGCGCTAACAATAACGATCTGGAGTCGAAATTCAAGCTCTGCGGCGACATATACTTAGAACGGGACCGGCCTTACCGGCACGCGAATCAGGCTGGCGGCGCCGGGCCACAAGGTCTATGATACCCGGAAACCACAGGGGGAGTGCGCATGGCTGAGCCCAAGGTTGTCGAACCGGCAGATCCGTCAAAAAAGACATCACGGGTCCTCAACGTCACCGGCAATGAGGCGACCGTGCAGATGGATCAGCTGGATAAGAACTGCTTCTGGAATGACGAAGCCTTCGCCCAGGGGTCACGAATCGAAGTCGAGGGAACCTGCTATGAATGCAGTTTCGGCCGCTGGGTGCTCGTCGACGACTGATCGCGGCCTGACCGGTCCGGCCTGTCATTCGCCGCCGTCTGAATGCAAAATGAAGCGATAGCCGTTTTCATCCCTGTGGATGTCGCCGGCCCTGGTGCGGAATCCCCCTTCCCCTTTATCCCTGAAGTAATAACGCAGCGTCTCCCTGATGGTGGCGAACGCCAGTGAATCCCAGGGGATCTCCCCGGCGCCGAACAGATCCACATCCTGGCTCTCCGGTCCCGGGGAAAAATCCGTATCCAGCAGGCGGGAGCGGAACATCATGTAGACCTGGTCCACGTGCGGCAGGTTGATCACCATATACAGATCCTGTACGTCGACCCGGGCATTGGCCTCTTCCAGGGTCTCGCGCACCGCCGCCTCCAGCGTCGTCTCGCCCAGTTCCATGAAGCCGGCGGGCAGGGTCCACAGCCCGTGCCGGGGTTCAATGGCACGCCGGCACAGCAGCACCTTGTCTTCCCAGACCGGGATGCAGCCGGCGACAATCTTGGGATTCTGGTAGTGAATGGCTACGCAGCTGGTACATACGTACCGCTCCCGGTTGTCGTGCTCCGGGACTGTGACGACGACCTCCGCCCCGCACTGGCTGCAGTATTTCATTTCGACCCTCCCCCGCTCCGCGTCAACATGGGCTGCAGTTGCGGCCAGACGTTATCCAGCATCATCATCTGGGCCTTCTCCCTTGGATGAATGCCGTCGTTCTGCATCAGATCGGGGTGGGTGGCGATGCCGTCCAGGATGAACCGGCCGAGCACAACGTCCTTCGGCCTGGCCAGCTCACTGTAGATATGATGGAAGCGTTGGTTGTAAACAGGACCGTAATTGGGCGGCAGTCGTATGGGCAGGAGCAGGACCTTGCTACCCGCCTGCAGGAAGTCGTCGATGATGGCTGCGAGATTGGTCTGCATCTCTTTCAGGGAGAGGCCGCGCAGTCCGTCATTGCCGCCCAATTCGACAATGCCGATGTCCGGCCGGTATTTGGCCAGTTCTCCGGCCAGACGCTCCCGCGCGCCGCGCGTGGTGTCCCCGCTAATGCTGGCATTTATCACCCTGTAATTGTAGCCTTGTGTCCGCAGGCGATCTTTCAGCAGGGACACCCAGCCGTTTTCGACATTTATCCCGTAACCCGCACTCAGACTGTCGCCCAGGACCAGTATGGTCCTGTCCGCCGCCCTGGATGAGATGGTAGTCAAACACAATAAAATGAAAAGACAATGACGTAGCATGAACCGGACCTCGACAGTCATTGTGCAGTCCGAGCAACTGGGAAAGCAAGTTGACGCGCCCGGCGGAACGCTCACCATCCTGAAGAACATCAACCTGACCCTGCATGCGGGAGAGACCCTGGCCGTGCTCGGGGTATCGGGCTCGGGCAAATCCACGCTGCTGGGTCTGCTGGCGGGGCTGGACGTGGCCAGCAGCGGCCGCGTCGTTCTGGACGGCCACGACCTCGGCGACCTGGACGAGGACGGCCGCGCGCGCCTGCGCAAGCAGCGGGTGGGGTTCGTGTTCCAGACCTTCCAGCTGCTGCCGGGACTGACCGCCCTGGAGAACGTCATGCTGCCGCTGGAACTGGCCGGGGCCCGTAACCCGGCGGCCGCGGCCGCGGAACGGCTGGCGGAAGTGGGCCTGGCCGACCGATTGGAGCATTATCCCGGGCAGCTGTCCGGCGGGGAACAGCAGCGGGTCGCCATCGCCCGGGCCTTCGCCGGCAATCCCAGGATCCTGTTCGCCGACGAACCCACCGGCAACCTGGATCAGAAGACCGCCGCCCAGATCATCGAGCTGCTGTTCCGGCTGAACCGGGAGCGGGGCACCACCCTGGTCCTGGTCACCCATGATCCGGACATCGCCCGCCACTGCGATCGCACGCTGACCCTGGCCGGCGGCGAGATCATTTCCTGACGGCCATGCCGGCGCTTGGACTGGCACTGCAATCCCTGAAGCGGGACTGGCGCTCCGGGGAGCTGCTTCTCATCGCCGTCGCCGTGGTCATCGCCGTGGCCAGTCTGACCTCGGTCGGATTCTTCACCGACCGGGTGGGCAAGGCCACCGAAAGGCAGGCGACGGAACTGCTGGCCGCCGAGCTGGTGATCACTTCCAGTAATCCCATCCCCGCCGCCGTTCGCGCGGACGCCCGGCGGCGGGGACTGGCCACCACCGAGACCCTGCGCTTTCGCAGCGTCACGGTCAGGGGGGAGAAGCTGCAGATGGCGGAGGCCAAGGCGGTGGAAGCCGGTTATCCCCTGCGCGGCCAGCTGCGCATCGCCCACCGTCTGTTCGGTCCGGAGACCGTCACCGACTCGCTGCCGCAACCGGGCCAGGCCTGGGCCGCCCCGCGCCTGTTGCAGGCGCTGGGTATGAAGGTCGGCGATCAGCTCAGCCTGGGCGCCATCAAGCTCACCATCACCGATGTCCTGACCTATGAGCCGGATCGTGGCGGCGACCTGTTCAACATCGCCCCGCGCCTGTTGCTGAACCTGGCGGACGTCCCGGCCACCGGCCTCATCCTGCCCGGCAGCCGCGTGCGCTACAGCCTGTTGGTGGCCGGCGGCGCCGACACCGTCGCCGCTTTCCGCCAGGAGATCGAAAACCGCAACGACAAGGATCTGCACATCGAAGGGATCCGCGATGCGCGGCCGGAACTCAAACGGGCGCTGGATCGATCGCAACAGTTCCTGGGCCTCACCGCCCTGGTCAGCATCGCCCTGGCCGGCCTGGCCGTGGCCATGTCAGCGCAGCGCTACGCCCTGCGCCACTTCGACCACTGCGCCATCCTGCGCTGCCTGGGCGCCGAGCAGGGATTCATCACCCGCCTGTATCTGATCCAGCTGTTCATCCTGGCCGTGGCCGCCAGCCTGGCCGGCTGCGTACTGGGTTACCTCGCCCAGGAGGGCCTGGCCGCGATCACCGCCGGCATGGCCCGGGAGCCGCTGCCTTCCCCCTCGGCCGCGCCGGTGCTCACCGGCCTGGCCACGGGTCTTATCACTGTCCTGGGCTTCGCCATGCCGCAGTTGCTGCGCCTGCGTCACGTCTCCCCACTGCGGGTCCTGCGCCGCGATCTTTCTCCCGTCCCCCTGAGCGGGGCCGCCGTCTACGGCCTGGCTGTCCTGGCCCTGGCCGCGCTCACCCCCTGGCAATCGGGCAACACGACGCTCACCGCCTACGCCTTTGCCGGGATCCTGGCCACCCTCGTCCTGCTGGCCCTGGGCGCGCGCCTGTTGATTCGCCAGCTCAGGCGGCTGCGCACCCGGGTCGGGGCCGCCTTCCGTTTCGGCCTGGCCAACATCGCCCGGCGGGCCGATCTGAGCATGGCCCAGATCCTGGGCCTGGGCCTGGGCGTCATGGTCATGCTGCTGCTGACCCTGATCCGCACCGACCTCCTCAACACCTGGCGTGACCGTCTGCCCCCGGACGCCCCCAATTATTTTCTGATCAATATCCAGCCCAGCCAGGTAAACGCAGTGCGCGCCTTCCTCCATGAACGGGCCGGCGTGAGTACCGACCTGCATCCCATGGTGCGCGGCCGACTCACCGCCATCAACGGCAAAACAGTGAACCCGGACAGTTACGACCAGCCGCGGGCGCGGCGCCTGGCCGCCCGGGACTTCAACCTGTCCTGGGCCAGGCACCTGCAGGGGGATAACCGCATCCAGGCGGGCAAATGGTGGGGAGAGGGGGACTCGGGCAAGACCCTGTTTTCCGTCGAGCAGGGCATCGCCGACACCCTGCACCTCAAGCTCGGGGATAAACTGACCTACACCG
>JARRRO010000129.1:0-892 GCA_037380645.1 Gammaproteobacteria bacterium
CCGCCACGGGCGGCGTCCTGGGGACGGTGATCATCATGGGCGTCAGGCGCGGTGCGTTTTCCAACGAGGCCGGCATCGGCACCGAGTCCCTCGCCCACGGCGCGGCCAAAACCAACGAACCAATCCGGGAGGGTCTGGTGGCCATGATGGGGCCGGTCATCGATACGCTGGTAATCTGCTCCTGCACGGCGCTGGCCATACTGGTCACCGGCGTCTGGCGGAACACGGACGCCGACGGCGTAACCCTGACGCTGAAGGCGTTCCAGGTGGGCATGCCCGACACGGGCGTGTACGTGCTGATGGCCATGGTCCTGTTCCTGGGCTTCAGCACCATCGTCAGCTACTGGTACTACGGCACCAAGTGCATGGGTTTTTTGTTCGGTGCGCACCGCCAGCGCTGGTACCTGTGGATCTACAGCCTGCTGATCGTGGTGGGGGCGGTGGTGTCGCTGCAGACGGTGCTGGGACTGATCGACGGCATGTTCGCCGTCATGGCCATCCCCACCATGACCTCGACCCTGCTGCTCTCGCCGCGGGTCAACCGCGCCCTGCACGACTATCTGGAGCGGCACCCGTTCGTAAGGGGTAAGGGATTAGGGGTGAGAAACGAAGGGTAATTCGTAAGTCGTAAATCGTGAATAGTAGAATGACGGCGTTCATGCCGACGCGATATTTTTACGACTTACGATTTACTATTCACGAATCACCGGCTAAAAGATTTCTCCCTGCGGTCGAAATGACAGGGGGTTTTTTCACCTCACCCCTGACTCCTCACTCCTCACCGCTGTTACGAGAAGTCCTGCCTGGCCATCCAGGGGATGATGCGCTTGAAGGCCTCTTCGATGTTCTTCAAGGGGGTAGAATAGCTGATGCGCAGGGCATTGGTGCAGGA
>JARRRO010000129.1:912-9473 GCA_037380645.1 Gammaproteobacteria bacterium
AGGACTCGCCGAAGGTCTCCCCGGCTATGGTGCAAACGCCGATCTCCTTGAGCATACGCAGGGCCACGTTATTACCGTTGACGCCCTCAGGCAGGGAAGGAAAGATGTAAAATGCGCCCCCGGGCCGGTAGCCCCTCAGGTAGGGGGTCTCGTCGACGAGGGAGACCAGGCGGTTGCGCCGAGTCCGGTACTCCTCAAGCATGTCTTTCACGAACTGCTGATCACCCGTCAGGGCGGCGATTCCGCCCCACTGGCAGGGGGTGTTGGCGACGGTGGTGGTGAACATGTGATAGCGGCGCAGCTTCTTGATCGCTCCCTGGCTGGCGGTCAGCCAGCCGATGCGCATGCCCGCCATGCTGTAGGTCTTGGAAAAGCTGTTAATCACCATGACGTGGTCCAGATCCGAGCAGCAGGACAGGACGCTGGGATAGTCGTCCTCGTCGTACACCAGGTGATCGTAGACCTCGTCGCTGATGACGTAGACGCCGCGAAAGGCAGCCTCCGAGACAATGGCCTCGACGGTTTCCCGCGGGTACACCGTGCCGGTGGGGTTGCTGGGCGAGTTGAGCACGATGCCGTAGGTGTTCATGTCTATGGCGTCGATCACCTCCTGCGGATCGAGCTGGTGGTTGTTCTCCGGCCGTGTGGGTATGGGCTTGACGATTCCTCCGTTGATGCGGATCAAGGGCGCATACAGCATGAACGAGGGTTCGGGGACGATGAATTCGCGTCCCGGCGCCGAGGTGGCGGTCAGCGCCAGGTAGATGGCCTCCGTCGCGCCGGTGGTGACGATAAAATTCTCGGGTACCAGCTTGCGGTCATAGTGGCTGGTGTAATACCCGGCCAGCGCCTCCAGCAATTCCGGCAATCCGGCATCCATAGTATAGCCGGTCTGTCCCGCCCTAAGGGCATTGATAGTGGCCTCGACCACGTGCTGCGGCGCCGGCATGTCCGGCTGGCCGATGGACAGATGGATCACGTCCTCCATGGTGGCGGCAAGGTTCACCATCTTGCGGATTCCCGGCACCGGGATGGTCAGCAGTGCCGGGTTCCAGATCGGATCTTCGGACTCGTAGAAGTCCAAATCGACATTGTGCGTCATGACTGCACCTCTTTCAGGTTACTACGCTCGTATCCCGCTTGATTCAGTGATTAGTGAATTATGAAGTAAGCTAACCACTATTTACTACTAACTACAGGTTTTGTGCCGAATGAAAGTGACCGCCCAGCAGGTGGCCTTTCATGGCAGTTGTATTATCGAATCCTCAACACACCGTCATTCTGGCGAATGCCAGAATCCAGTCAATACAATAATTCCTTATTATGTTGCATTATAAACGCTGGCTGCATCAAGGTGATGATTCATCTACTGGATGCTGGCGTGCGCCAGCATGACGATTTTATTCCGTTTCGCTCTCTATCCAAATTTGAGATCTCGGCTCATATGGCCGGTCACTTTGATTTGGCTGTCAACCACTACTCACTACTTACGATTCACGATTTACCAGCTATTTCGTGTACTCCCTGTCTGAAACCGGCGTTTAATCGGTGCCGAACAGTTCCGGGCGAATTCCTGTCAGGTCCGCCGCCTGCTGGTAGGCGTAACCAGCCTTGAGCACCATCTTGTCGTCGAAGCGGTTCCCGATGATTTGCAGGCCTATGGGCAGCCCCTCGCTGGAAAAGCCGCAGGGGACGGACAGCGCCGGCTGCCCGGTCATGTTGAAGGGAAACGTGAACGGCGTCCACGTCGGCCAGCGGGTGCTGTGCCAGTTCTCCGGGACCTCGCGGCCGGTCTTGAAGGCGGTGATGGGCAGGGTCGGTGTCAGCAGCAGATCGTAGCGGGTGTGAAACAGCGCCATGCGTTCACTGATGGCCATGCGCCTGTTGACGGCGGCGAGGTAGTCCAGCATGGAGAGTTTTTCCGCCTTCTCCGCGACCTTGACCAGTTCCGGATCCATGAGCGCACGCTTTTTCGGGCCCAGGTCGCGCATGGCGTTGGCGGCGCCGCTATAAAACAGGTGGCCGAAGGGGCTGATGGGATCGGCGAAGCCCGGGTGCGCCTCCACCACCACGGCGCCCAGGGATTCGAAGCGGCGCGCGGCCTCCGCCACCGCCTGTTCCACTTCCTTGTTCACGTCCACGTAGCCGAGATTGGGGCTGAAGGCGATCTTCAAACCGGCCACCCCCTCCTCCAGGCCGTCCAGGTAATTAATATGCCGGCGCGGGGCGGCCTGGCTGTCCCGGGAGTCCGCCTCGGTCATGACGTTCATCATGAGGGCGCAGTCACTCACCGTCCAGGTCAGGGGACCGACATGGGCCAGGGACCCGAAGGCGCTGGCGGGCCAGAAGGGGACCTCGCCGAAGGTGGGTTTCAGACCGACCACGCCGCAGAAGCCGGCGGGGATGCGGATGGAGCCGCCGGCGTCGGTGCCCAGGGCCACGGCACCCATCCCCAGGGCGACGGCCGCGGCGCTGCCGCCGCTGGAGCCGCCCGGCGTCTTGTCCGGGTTCCAGGGGTTGTTGGTGACGCCATTCACGGGATTGTCGGTCACCCCCTTCCAGCCGAACTCCGGGGTGGTGGTCTTGCCCAGGGGGTCGTAGCCGTGGCGGGCCAGCGCCGCGGTGGCAGGCGATTCCTTGTTCAGCGTGGGTTCGGGATCGATGACCTTGGAGCCCTTGATGGTGGGCCACATGGGGGTGAGAAACACGTCCTTCACCGCCACCGGCACGCCGTCCACCAGCCCGGTGGACTCATTGTTCATATAGCGCTGCTCCGACTGCCGCGCGAACTCCAGGGTAGTGTCGGGATCCACCAGGCAGTAGGCATTGGTGTGGGAATCCACGCGTTCTATCTGATCCAGCATGGCCCGGGTGACCTCCACCGGAGAGAGCTCGCGTTGCTTGTACCTCTCCACCAGTTGCAGCGCGCTCAGGCGCAGAATTTCATTGCTCATCGTTGTCTCCGCGTTCCCGTAAACGTTACTCCAAAATAAGATTGAATTCCTTTCTGGAAACTATCTCAAAATACGTTAGTGGCTCATTTTGAAATTCATGAAGAAAAAAGTCGTCATTTCGAAGCTGCCGAACACATTCGTTCGAGATGACAAACTGACATTTTGTCAGATTTTGAGACAGATTCCCGTCATTCACTGCCTATGTATCCCTTTCTCTTGTCCACGATGTTGCGCAGCGGCTGCCCTTTCCGCCAGCGGCGGAAGTTTTCGACGAACTGCTCGCCCAGGGCGCGCCGCCAGCCGGCGAAGTCGCCGGCCATATGGGCCGAGATCATCACCTGGGGCAGATCCCACAGGGGGCTTTGCGCATCCAGGGGCTCCTGCTCGAACACGTCCAGCGCCGCCCCTGCGATCAGTCCGTCCTCGAGTGCCCGCACCAGGTCGCCCTCGTTCACGATGGGACCGCGGCCGATGTTGATCAGGCGCGCGGACGGCTTCATACGGCCGAAGGCCTCGCGGTCGAACAGCCCGCGGGTCTCCCCGGTCAGCGGCGCGGTGATGACCACGTAATCCGCGTCCGGCAGCAGTTCGGGCAGTCGAGCCCCGGTGTACACGGCCGCGAAATTCTCGTCCTCCCGCGCGTGCCGGGCGGTGCCGATGACACGCATGCCGGCGGCACCCAGCAGTCCCGCCACCTCGCGTCCTATGGAGCCAGCGCCCACGATCAGGGCCGTCTTGCCCCGGATCAGCTCGGTCTCGCGGTGGCGCCATTCATGCTGCCGCTGAAAGCGGAGGTTGTTCATGCTGTCCTTGGCGAACAGCAGGACGGCCCCCAGCACGTATTCCGCGATACCGCGATCGAAGACGCCCCGGGCGTTGGTCACCTGCACGTCGCTTTTGACCAGTTCCGGAAACATCAGCATATCGACGCCGGCGCTGGTGGCGTGCACCCAGGAGATGCGGTGCCGTTGCGGCCAGGCGCGGCGCAGCATCTCCGTGCGGAAGTCCGTGACCAGCAGGATATCCGCCTCGGGCAGCTGCTCCCGCAGCGCATCCTCGTCCCTAACCTGAATCAGGTTAACCTCTTCCGCGATGGATTCAAGGCCGGGCAGCGCCCCTTCATCGGACGCAGTTAACAGTACGAGGCGCGGGAGTTCCTCCATGGCGTCCCTAGTCCTGTGACAGGGCGGTGGAAAATGCCTCCACGGCCTGATCGATGTGCTTGCGTTTCACGATCAGGGGCGGCAGCCAGCGGACGATCTGGCCGTGGGTGCCGCAGCGCAGCAGCAGGAGGCCGTTTTCCTCGCTCTTATGCAGCAACTCTCCTGCCCTCTCGCCGTCCGGGTCGCCCTTGTCATTGACGATCTCCATGCCCAGCATCAATCCCAGGCCGTGAATGGCGTCCACGCAGGCATGTTCCTGTTTCAATTCTTCCAGGCGCTCGCGCAGGTAGGCGCCGGTCTCGCGGGCGTTGTCCACCAGGCCTTCCTCCTCGATCACCTCCAGGGTAGCCAGCGCCGCGGCGCAGGAAACGGCATTGGCGCCGTAGGTCCCGCCCTGGGAGCCGGGCAGTCCCTTGTTCATGAGCTCGTTGGCGGCGGCGATGGCCGACAGCGGGAAGCCGCTGGCCAGCCCCTTGGCGGTGATCAGTATGTCGGGAGTGACGTTGAAATGTTCCGCGCTCCAGAATTTGCCGGTGCGGCCGAAGCCGGCCTGGATCTCATCGCAGATGAGCAGGATGCCGTGTTCGTCGCAGCGCTCCCGCAGACCCTGCATGAACGCGGTGTTGGCGGGGAAGTAACCGTATTCCCCCTGCACCGGCTCGACGATCATCGCCGCCGTGTCCCGGGGCGCGCTCTGGGTCAGGAACAGCTCATCCAGTTCCCGGAGGCAGAAGCGGGTCGCCTCGCTTTCGCTCCAGCCCCAGCGGTGGGCGTGGGGAAACGGCGCGAAGACGACGCCGGCCATCATGGGATGATAGCCGGTGCGGATTTTGGCGGTGGAGGTGGTCAGGGAGGCGGAGGCCATGGTGCGCCCGTGAAAACCGCCGTGGAAGGCGATGATGTTGCTGCGGCCGGTGGCCTGCCGGGCCAGGCGCAGGGCCGCCTCCACCGATTCGGTGCCCGCGTTGGAAAAGGCGACGGCGTCCAGCCCCTTGGGCATGTATTCATACAGCCTGTCGGTGAGATCCAGCATGGGCCGGTGGGTTACCGTGGCGTACTGGCCGTGGATCAGGGTGGCCACCTGCTTCTGGGCGGCGGTCACCACACGGGGATGGCAGTGGCCGGTGCTGGTCACGCCTATACCGGAGGTGAAATCCAGGTACTCTCTGTCATCGCTGTCATACAGGAAGACGCCGGCGCCGCGGGCCGCACATACTGAGCTGGATTGTTTCAATAAGGGAGACAGATGATTCACGATGGTGCTCCTTTGTCTTGATGTTCTTGGTTACAGGCGCTGGATAATCGCCCGGGTAATCGCCGCGGTATCCCGCTCTGCCCCGCCCTGTTCGGCGAGGTCCTGTTCTATCGCCTGCTGCAGCCGCCGGGCCGGTTCCCGGTAGGCGTCCGCGTCCCCGGCCAGCCATTCAAGCATCATCACGGCTGTCGCCAGCATGGCGCGCGGGTCCGCGATGCCCCGCCCGGCGATGTCCGGCGCGCTGCCGTGGGTGGGTTCGAACATGGGCGGCAGTTCGCGGCTGTCCGGGTTGATGTTGCAGGACGGGGCGATGCCCATGCCGCCGGACAGCACCGCCGCCAGGTCCGTGAGGATATCACCCTGCAGGTTGCTGGCCACGACGACGTCGAAACGCCACGGGCACTGCACGAACTTCATGCAGGCGGCGTCGATGAGTTCGTGATGGATGCCGATGTCGGGATACTCCCCGGCCAGTTCGGCAAACACCTCCGTGTACATCTCGCCCCAGTATTGCAGGGCGTTGCGCTTGGTGATCAGGCACAGCTGCGCCTCCGTCTCGCCTCCGCGATCATCGAAATAACGGCGGCCGGTAATGCCGTCGCGGCGGCGCTGCGCCAGGCGCTGCCCGGCGCGTTCAAAACCGTGGCGGATCAGGCGCTCCGCGCCGCGGCGGGTAAAGACCTCGACCTGCGTCGCCGTTTCGAACGGCGTGCCCCGGTGCAGGCGTCCGCCCTGCCCGACGTATTCCCCTTCGCTGTTCTCGCGTATGACCAGCATGTCTATGTCCTGCGCCCTGGGATCGGCCAGGTACCGGGGAGCGCCCGGCAGCAGCCGCGCCGGCCGCTCGCAGGCCCAGAGATCAAACCCCTTGCGGATGGCCAGCAGCGGCGCCAGGGATACAGCGTCCGGCAGGACATAACGGTCCGGATCGGCGCCTGGACCGGGATCGCCCAGCGCCCCGAGCAGGATGGCGTCGTAGTCGCGCAGTCGATCCAGGGCGTCGTCCGGCATCATGGCGCCGTGTTCGCGGTGCCAGGCCGTGCTCGGCCAGGGCAGTTCGTCCCAGCTCAGGTCGCAGCCGCCGTCCGCCAGGGCCTCCAGGACCTGCAGGGTCGCGGCCATGACCTCGACGCCGATGCCGTCGCCGGGAATGACCGCGATGCGGCGGGACCCGTCACCGCTCATGCCGCCGTGTCCTTGCGGGCGGGCAACACTTCATTCCCCGCCCATGCAGACATATTTCACTTCCATGAATTCATCCATGCCGTATTTGGATCCTTCCCTCCCCAGGCCGGATTCCTTGACCCCGCCGAAGGGGGCGGCGGCATTGGAGATCATGCCTTCGTTGACGCCCACCATGCCCGCTTCCAGGGCCTCCGCCACGCGCCAGCAGCGGTGGACGTCGCGGCTGTAGAAATACGAGGCCAGGCCGTAGGGGGTGTCGTTGGCGATGGCCACGGCCTCCTCCTCGGTCTTGAAGCGCATGACCGCGGCCAGGGGACCGAAGGTTTCCTCGCCGCAGAGCTGCATATCCGAAGTCACGCCGGTGATCAGGGTGGGCTTTACATAGTTGCCTCCCAGGGGATGGGGATCGCCGCCGGTGATCACGGCGGCCCCCTTGTCCAGGGCGTCCTTGAGATGGTCCTGTACCTTGTCGACGGCCGCCGGGTTGATCAGGGCCGACTGGTTCACGCCCTCCTCCAGGCCATCGCCCACCTTCAGGGCCTCTATCGCCGCTTTCAGTTTTTCCACGAAGGCATCGTGCACGCCCTCCTGCACCAGGAAACGGTTGACGCAGACACAGGTCTGGCCGGTGTTGCGGAACTTGGAGGCCATGGCGCCTTCCACCGCCTTATCCAGATCGGCGTCGTCAAAGACGATGAACGGCGCGTTGCCGCCCAGCTCCAGGGAGATCTTCTGGATATGTTGGGCGCACTGGGCCTTGAGCTTGCGCCCTACCTCGGTGGAACCGGTGAAGCTGAGCTTGCGCACCCGCGGACTGGCGGTAAGGGTCTCGCCGATGGCCGCCGGGGGTCCGGTAATGATATTCAGCACCCCCGCCGGCAGACCGGCGCGCTGGCCCAGTTCGGCCAGGGCCAGGGCCGAGAACGGCGTGTCTTCGGCGGGCTTGACCACCATGGTGCAGCCCGCCGCCAGGGCCGCCCCGGCCTTGCGGGTGATCATGGCAGCGGGGAAATTCCAGGGGGTAATGGCGGCGGACACCCCCACCGGCTGTTTGACGACCACGATATGCTGGCCGGGCCTGGCGGCGGGGATGGTGTCGCCGTAGGCGCGGCGCGCCTCTTCGGCAAACCAGAGGATGAAGGAAGCCGCGTAGGCGATCTCGCCCCGGGACTCCGCCAGGGGCTTGCCCTGCTCCAGGGTCATGAGCCGGGCGAGATCGTCCCGGTTCTCCAGCATGAGCTCATTCCATTTATACAGGATGGCGCCGCGCTCGGCGGCGGTCCGCCCGCGCCATTCGACGAAGGCGCGATCGGCAGCGGTGATGGCGTTTTCCGTCTCGCGCACGCCCATGGCCGGTACCGTGCCCAGGATCTCGCCGGTGGCGGGATTGGTCACCTCCAGGGTGCCGCCGCTGTCGGCATCCAGCCATTCACCGTTGATGTGGCATTGTTGGCGGAACAGCCGCTTGTCCTGGATCGCGCTTATGCTCATAGCCAGCCTCTAATTTACTGATTATTATAGGGAATTTTTCAAGGAACAGCCGCGGGACACAACTCTGCAGTACCGGAAACGCCTTAATCTAACATAAGCGGCAACGGCCCGCATTGCCGCCCCCCGCGCCGCACACTCATTATTATCTATAGGATCAAGTGGTCTGCAGATTCATTCCGCGGAGACGGCCGGCAAGTTCCCGGGGATCGGCGCCGTCGACGGCGAGCGTGCAACGCCATTCCTCCTCAGACAGCGGTTCCTGATCCCGCAGTTGCATCTCCAGCACGTCCACCCCGGCCTCGGACGGGTCCCCGCCCGCCCGTTGTCTCTGCAGGACGCGTTCCCGCAGGACCGCTTCGGGGGCCTGGAAATCCAGGATCACCGTCTCCGCGCCCAGTCGCCGCCCCAGCTCCAGGAAGCGGCGCCGCTGTTCCCGTTTCAGGAAGGCGGCGTCTATCACTACCGGATAACCGCCGGCCAGGACGGCAGCGGCAATTTCCTCCAGGCGGGAGT
>JARRRO010000130.1:0-5441 GCA_037380645.1 Gammaproteobacteria bacterium
GCGCGAGGCGTTTGCGCTGGCCGCGGCCAAGCTCCCCGTCAGGACCACGTTCACCAGCAGGACGGTGATGTAATGCGACCGGTGGAACTGAGAAAGAAATCGGCCGAGGAGCTGAACAGCCTGATGCTCGAGCTGCATCGCGAGCAGTTCAACCTGCGCATGCAGAAAGGCTCCGGCCAGCTCGCCAAGCCCACCCGGATGAAGGAAGTGCGCAGGGAAATCGCGCGTATCAAAACCATATTGACCGAGATGGGGAAGAGTAAAACGTCATGAGTGAGCCGGCAAAGACCCCCAGGACGCTGACCGGGACCGTTATCAGCACCAGGATGGACAAGTCCATCTCCGTGTCCGTCCCGCGCATGGTTAAGCATCCCCTGTATGGGAAATACGTGCGTAAGTCGACCAAGCTGCTGGCGCACGACGAAAACAACGAATGCAACGAGGGTGACATCGTCATTATTGAGTCGTCCAGGCCGATCTCCAAGCGCAAGGCGTGGCGCTTGCAGCAGATCGTCCGGCGTGCCCAGTAGGGCGGAGACAACGAGCGGAGTGCACACATGATTCAGATGCAGACAATGCTGACGGCGGCCGACAACAGCGGCGCACGCCGTTTGATGTGTGTGAAGGTGCTGGGAGGCTCCAAGCGCCGCTCCGCCCAGATTGGAGACATCATCAAGGTCAGCGTCAAGGAGGCGATCCCGCGCGGCAGAGTGAAGAAGGGCGAAACCTACAACGCCGTGGTGGTGCGTACCCGCAAGGGCGTCAGGCGCGCGGACGGCTCGGTCATACGTTTTGACGGTAACGCGGCGGTACTGTTGAACAATCAGCTGCAGCCCATAGGAACGCGCATCTTCGGTCCGGTGACGCGCGAACTCAGTAGCGAGAGATACATGAAGATCATCTCTCTCGCCCCCGAGGTTCTGTACAGGCGGCAGGAGGCGGATGCAGGCATGAACAGGATAAAGAAAGGCGATGAGGTCGTTGTCATTGCGGGCCGGGACAAGGGCAAGCGCGGTACGGTGATCCGGGTGCTGCCCGAGGACGACAAGATCGTCGTGGAGAACGTTAACATGGTCAAGCGCCATACCAAGGGCAACCCCATGCAGGGTACGCCCGGCGGGATCGTGGAGAAGGAAATGCCGCTGCACGTCTCCAACATCGCCATCTGGAATCCGGTGACCAACAAGCCCGATAAGGTCGGGTTCAGGTTCCTGGAAGACGGCCGCAAGGTTCGTTATTTCAAATCCAACGACGAAGTCGTGGACTTATAGGCGCAGGTCAATGTCGAAGCTACGAGATTATTACAAGGAGTCGGTGGTCAAGAAGCTCACCGAGCAGTTCGGCTACAAGACGCCGATGCAGGTGCCGCGCATTACCAAGATCACCATCAACATGGGGGTGGGCGAGGCGATCAACGACAAGAAGATCATCGATAATGCGGTCGATGATCTGACCCGGATATCCGGGCAGAAGCCGATGGTCACCAAGGCGCGCAAGTCGGTGTCCAACTTCAAGGTCAGGGAAGGGCAACCCATAGGCTGCAAGGTGACCCTGCGGCGGGAGCGTATGTATGAATTCCTGGACCGGCTGATTTCCATCGCCATACCGCGCATCCGCGACTTCCGGGGCTTAAGCCCCAGGGCGTTTGACGGGCGTGGCAACTACAGCCTGGGCATCAGGGAGCAAATCATTTTCCCGGAGGTGGATTACGACAAGATCGACGCGATCCGCGGGATGGACATTACCATCACGACCACTGCCCGCAGCGACGAGGAAGCTCGTGCGCTGCTGTCCGCCTTCGATTTTCCAATACGGACCTGAGGTGAAAGCATGGCCAAGGCATCAATGATAAACCGGGAAAAGAAGCGCCAGCGCATGGTGAAGAAATACGCGGCCAGGCGGGCGCAGCTCAAGGCGAAGATCGTGGACGCCTCGCTGAGCGAGGAAGAGCGCGAGCAGGCCAAGATCGCCCTGAATAAGCTGCCGCGCAACTCCAGCCGCATACGCGTGCGCAACCGCTGCACCCTGACCGGCCGGCCGCACGGCTATTACCGGAAGTTCGGCCTGAGCCGCAACAAGCTGCGCGAGGCCGCCATGCGCGGCGACATCCCGGGCCTGGTGAAAGCGAGCTGGTAGAACATAGTTACAAGTGACAAGTTACAAGAGAACATATTAATGAGTTTACAGGATCCCATAGCTGATATGCTGGCGCGGATTTGCAACGCCCAGGCGCGGGCCAGGCGGGAGGTGAGTATGCCGTCGTCCAATGTGAAAACGGCCATCGCCGGTATTCTCAAGGAGGAGGGCTACATCAGCGACTTCAAGATGACCGAGGAGGGCAACAAGCGCATCCTCACCATTGAACTCAAGTATTTTGAGGGCCGGCCGGTGATCGAGATGCTGAAGCGGGTCAGCAAGCCCAGCCTGCGCCGCTACTGCGACCGGCACGACGTTCCCAGGGTCATGAACGGCCTGGGTACGGCGATCATCTCCACGAATAAGGGCGTCATGACGGACCGGGCCGCCAGAGAGCAGGGCATAGGCGGCGAGATCCTGTGTATCGTTTCCTGACGGATTAAAGACCATGTCGAGAATCGCCAATTATCCAATAACCATCCCCTCCGGTGTCGAGGTCGACATCAGCAGTGGCACCCTGCGCGTAAAGGGAGGCAAGGGCGAGCTCACGCACCCCATCCACAACCTGGTCAAGGTGACGCAGGAGGAGGGGCAGTTGCGATTCGAGGCTAGCAATAACTCCAAGGCGGCGCGCGCCCTGTCCGGGACCACCCGTGCCCTGGCCCAGAACATGGTCATCGGCGTCTCCCAGGGGTTCGAGCTGAAACTGGATATCATCGGCGTGGGTTACCGTGCCGCGGTGCAGGGCAAGAGCCTGAATCTGACTCTGGGCTTCTCACACCCGGTGAACTTTCCCATCCCCGAGGGGATCACCGTTGAGACGCCATCCCAGACGGAGATCGTGGTCAAGGGTGTGGACAAGCAGCTGGTCGGCCAGGTGGCCGCCGACATCAGGGCCTACAGGCCGCCCGAGCCCTACAAGGGCAAGGGCGTGAAGTATTCCGATGAACGTATCATCCGCAAGGAAGCCAAGAAGGCGTAAGGTATGGCTATGAACAAGAAAGAGGCAAGACTGCGGCGCGCGCGCAAGACCCGGAACCAGATCCGGCTGCTGGATGTACACCGTCTGGCCGTCCACCGGACGCCGCGGCACATCTACGCGCAGATCCTCTCGCCCGACGGCGCGACGGTGGTCGCCTGCGCCTCGACCCTGGACAAGGGCCTGAAGAAGAAAATCAAGTATAGCGGCAACACCGAGGCGGCGGCGCTGATCGGCAAGGAGATCGCGGCGCGCGCGAAGAAGGCCGGAATCAGCCGCGTCGCCTTCGATCGATCGGGCTTCAAATATCACGGCCGCATCAAGGCGCTGGCCGAGGCCGCCCGCGAAAACGGCATGGAGTTCTAGAGGAACCTATCTATGGCAATAGCAGACTCAATTACCGGCAACGAAGACCTGCTGGAGAAGCTGGTGGCGGTGAACCGCGTCGCCAAGGTCGTCAAGGGCGGCCGCATCTTCGGCTTCGCGGCACTGACCGTGGTCGGCGACGGCAACGGCCGCGTCGGCTTCGGCCGCGGCAAGGCCCGGGAGGTCCCCACCGCCATCCAGAAGGCCATGGAGAAGGCGCGCCAGAACATGGTCGCAGTTCCCCTGAAGGAGGACACCCTGCAATATGCGGTGACCGCCCGGCACGGTGCGGCCAAAGTCTACATGCAGCCGGCCTCGGAAGGCACAGGCATCATCGCCGGCGGTCCCATGCGCGCCGTGTTCGAATGCGTCGGCATCCACAACGTCCTGGCCAAGTCGAACGGCTCCACCAATCCGGTCAACGTCGTGCGCGCCACCATCAAGGGGCTGCAGGCCATGCATTCCCCCGAGTTCATCGCGGCCAAGCGCGGCAAGACGGTTGAGGAATTGACGGACTGAGACCATGGCCAAGGGCAAGAAACAACTGAAAGTGACCTTGAAGAAGAGCCTGAACCGCCGCGTGGCCGGGCACAAAGCCTGCGTCAGCGGCCTGGGCCTGCGGCGCATCGGCCACACTGTGACCGTGGACGACACGCCGGAGAACCGGGGCATGATTAACAAGGTCTCATATCTATTGAGCGTGGAGGAGGCGTGAGATGCGGTTGAACTCCATCAAGCCGGCGGGCGGCGCCAAGCAGCCCCGCAAGCGGGCGGGACGCGGCATCGGCTCCGGCCTGGGCAAGACCGGCGGCCGCGGCCACAAGGGCCAGAAGTCCCGCGCCGGCGGCTTCCACAAGGTGGGTTTCGAGGGCGGCCAGATGCCGCTGCAGCGGCGCCTGCCCAAGTTCGGCTTCCGCTCGCGGCTGTCGCGCATCACCGGCGAGGTGCGCCTCAGTGAGCTGGATAAGCTCGGGGCGGACGTGGTTGACCTCGCCGCCCTGAAGGCGGCCCACGTGGTGTCCAAGGCAACCAAGTACGCCAAAGTCATCGCCTCGGGCGAGATCAGCAAAAAAGTCACCATCAAGGGGCTGCGCGTCACCAAGGGTGCCCGCGCGGCCATAGAGAAGGCCGGAGGCAAGATAGAGGAATAACATGTCGGCGGTAAGTCAGGCAATCCCGGGCGGTATCGGCAATCTGGCGCAGTTGAAGGAACTGCGGCAGCGGCTGCTGTTCGTCCTATTCGCCCTCATCGTCTACCGGATCTGCACCCATATTCCGGTGCCGGGCATCAACCCGGCCGCGCTGGCGCAGTTCTTCAACCAGCAGAAGGGCACCATCCTGGACATGTTCAACATGTTCTCGGGCGGGGCGCTCAGGCGGCTGTCGGTGGTGGCCCTGGGGATCATGCCGTACATCTCCGCCTCCATCATCCTGCAGCTGCTGTCCTTCATCGATCCGCGCCTGAAGCAGCTGCGCAAGGAGGGCGAGGCCGGCCGCCGCAAGATCACCCAGTACACCCGCTACGGCACCGTGGTCCTGGCCCTGTTCCAGGCCCTGGGCGTGGCCATCGCGCTGGAAGGCCAGCGGGCCGGCGGCCTGCCGGTGGTCATGAATCCCGGTTTCGGCTTCCGCCTCACCGCCGTCACCAGCCTGGTGACCGGCACCCTGTTCCTGATGTGGCTGGGCGAGCAGATCACCGAGCGCGGGGTGGGCAACGGCATTTCCATGATCATCTTCGCCGGTATCGTCGCCGGACTGCCGCGGGCGGTGGCCGGCACCCTGGAACTGGCACGCACCGGCGAGATGAACGTGCTCACCCTGATCGCGCTGTTTGCCGCGGCCATCGCCGTTACCGGTTTCGTGGTCTTCGTGGAACGGGGCCAGCGACGCATCACCGTCAATAACGCCAAGCGGCAGGTAGGCCGCAAGATGTACGCCGGGCAGTCCTCGCATCTGCCCC
>JARRRO010000131.1:0-5429 GCA_037380645.1 Gammaproteobacteria bacterium
GTCCACCGCGACAAGTACCGCATCGTCACGGACGCCGGGGCGAGTCCCGGGGTGACGGTCCTGTTTATCACCAACCAGCGCCAGGTCCAGGCGGGAAAGAGCAAGAACGGCTCCCAATGGCTGGACCAGGGCAAGAGCATCGAGGCGGAGAAGCTGCTGAGCGGAGAATTGAACATGTACCTGAACGGGAATTCTGACGCCGGCCATACGGTGGAATCGGACCAGAACAACTCCGCAGCCGACAACACAGGGGAGTCGGGTCAGAACAACCCGGCTGCCGGCCATACGGCGGTGCCGAACCAGGACAAGCCGGACGCGGCGAAGCAACAGGCGGAACTGCAGGACACCGGTGGCAACTAAGCCCTGCTTTCCTCCCCTATGAATTCACCCGGAACTATAGTGAGGTGTGAGGTGTAAAGGGTGGCATGCTTCCTCACACTGTTAAGTTTTTACCCCTTACGCCTCACTTCATAGTCCCTCATCCTTTAATACAAACGACCGGTTCAAGCCGCACCACCTTGCGGGCGAGCCCCGCTTTGTGCGCGGCGTCCACCACCGCATCCACGTCCTTGTAGGCGCCCGGGGCCTCCTCGGCCACGCCGCGGAGGGAAGGGCTGCGCACGATAATGCCGCGGTCGGCCAGATCGTCGATGACCTGGCGTCCGTGCCAGGACTTGTATGCCTGGCGGCGGCTCATGCTGCGCCCGGCGCCGTGGCAGGCGGAGGCGAATGACAGCTCCTCCGACGCCGGGGTGCCGGCCAGGATGTGTGAGGCGGTGCCCATGGAACCGCCGATCAGCACCGGCTGTCCCGTGGTCTGGAAGGCGGCAGGCAGATCCGGGTGTCCCGGCCCGAAGGCCCGCGTCGCCCCCTTGCGGTGTATATAGAGTTCTCTCTCGCGGCCATCACGCCAGTGCCTTTCCAGCTTGCAGGTGTTGTGGGAGACATCGTACAGAAGGTCCAGGCTGGCCCCGGGCAGCAGGCGCTGGAAGACCTGCCGGACCAGGTGGGTGATAATCTGCCGGTTGGCCAGGGCTGAATTGATCGCGGCCCTCATGGCGCCCAGGTAGGACCGGCCTACATCGGAGAGCAGGGGAGCGCAGGCCAGTTCCCGGTCCGGCAGGCGGATGCCGAATCCGCCGGCGGCGACGGCCATGCGCTTCAGGTACTCGGTGCCGATCTGGTGGCCAAGGCCCCGCGACCCGCAGTGTATGCTGATCACCACATCGCCCTCGGTAAGGCCGAAGGCGGCCGCGGTCTCACCGTCATAGATGCGGGTGACTTCCTGAACTTCCAGGTAATGGTTGCCGGAGCCCAGTGTGCCTATCTGCCGGCGCTGGCGGTGTTTGGCGTGGGCCGATACTTCCTCCGGCACCGCGCCTTGCATGCAGCCGTGTTCCTCTATGTGCTCCAGGTCCTGCGGTGACCCGTAACCCCTTTCCACTGCCCAGTGCGCGCCGCCGGCCAGCATGTCGTCCATCTCCCGCGCATCCAGCACGATGGCGCCGGTGCTGCCTATGCCGACGGGGATTTCCTGATACAGGGCCTCGGCCAGGCGCGTCTTGACAGGTTCCAACGCCTCCCGCCGCAGGCCGGTCAGCAGGCAGCGCACGCCGCAGGAGATGTCGAAGCCGACGCCTCCGGCGGAGATGACGCCGCCCTGCTCCGCGTCGAAGGCGGCCACACCGCCGATGGGAAAACCGTAGCCCCAGTGGGCGTCGGGCATGGCATAGGCGGCGTCCACGATACCCGGGAGGGTGGCGATGTTGGAGGCCTGTTCATAGACCTTCTCGTCCATGTCGGTGATCAATTGCTCGTCGGCGTAGATCACGGCGGGCACGCGCATGTCGCCATGGGGTTCGATGCGCCAGGCGAACTCCGATACTCTCGTCAGTCTGTTAATGTCCATAAGTGGCAATCACACGTCGATAATACATTGCGACAGCCAGCGGCCGTCGTCCAGCCGGGCCACCTTGAGTTCGGTGTAAGTGGCGCCCTTGGGCTCCACCGCCGGCTGATGCCGCTGCCTGTTTATGGGCTCGCCCGCGGCGGTGGCGGTCAGGCGGTTTCCCGCTATGTCGACCCGGTAGCGGCAGAACAGCATGTTGCGCGTCGTCATTTCATAAATGACGGCATTCAGCCAGTCCACGAACAACAGTTCCACGTCTTCTTCTTCGCAGGCGATGTCGACTTCCTCGGCTGGGGCGACGGCGTCGGGGTCGGTGACCACCGCGGTGAGCGCCAGGGCCGCCTGCTCAAAGGATTCCGCCAGGCTGCCGCCGGTGCCGCGGATGCCCACATCCGCGCCGTGCGGGAAATGTTCCCAGGCGCTTCGATTTGACATGATCTGCGGCTGTCCATGTTACCTGTCAGAGATAATAATAGGTGAGGCCCGGCGTTTGCGGTATGATCCACGTCAAGGCGCAGGAGAGGGAGGCGGCGAAACAAGTCATTTAAGCGGTGTTTACGCCGCGTTAACCGGGGTTGGATTACCCTGCATTAAAACCTCGAGTACCCCTGCAAACGGTTGATCTAAGGTGGTGGTTATGCCAGTGTATAAAAAATTTCTCCTCGCATCCGTGCACTAATCCCCCGCATTCTTTAACGTGGGCGGTTACCTCAAATGACCATACTTTCTGTCATCGCCGGATTACTGAGTCTTGTGTCGTTATCCTATGTCGGGTTCTCAATCCTCAGGGTCGCGGCCTTCGGGCGCCGCGCCGCCGGGCGCAATGGTATCACACCCCCCGTGACCATCCTAAAGCCCGTATGCGGCCTGGACGCGGAGCTGTACGATAATCTGCGGTCCTTCTGCACCCAGGATTATCCCGACTTCCAGGTGCTGTTCGGGCTCGCCGACGCCGAGGACCCCGCCCTGCCGGTCATCCGCCGCCTGATCGGAGAATTCCCGGAGCGGGATATCGACGTGGTCATCGACGGGCATCTCCTCGGGACCAACCGCAAGGTCAGCAACCTCGCCAATATGTATCCCCGCGCCCGCCACGACATCCTCGTGATCGCGGACAGCGACATGCGGGTCGGGCCCGACTATCTGCGGGTAGTGGCCGGCGCGTTTGCCGACGAGAAGGTGGGGGCGGTTACCTGCCTGTACCGGGGCAGGCCCGCACGGGGGAATCTCGCATCAAGTCTGGGCAGCGCCTTCATCAATGAATGGTTCCTGCCGTCGGCGCTGGTGGCGGCCGGGGTTCAGGAAATCCGCTACTGCTTCGGCGCCACCATGGCGGTGCGGCGCGTGCTGCTGGAGCGGATCGGCGGATTCGCCACCCTGGCCCCGCTGCTGGCGGACGACTACATGCTGGGCAACCTGGTCAGCGACATGGGCTACCGGGTCGAGCTGTCCCCCTACCTGGTGGAGAATATCGTCAGCGAACGCAACCTCCGGGCCCTGTTCCGGCATGAGCTGCGCTGGGCCCGGACCGTGCGTTCGGTACGGCCACTGAGTTATACTTTTTCCCTGATCACCCACGCCCTGCCCATGAGCCTGCTGTACCTGGGCGTGACCGCGAGGCCCTGGCTGGGCGTCGCGGCGGTGGCCGCCGCCCTGTCCCTGCGGGTCCTGATGCAATACGTCGGCAGGCGCAGCCTGGACATCCGCATGCCGCTCCGGCCCTGGCTGGTGCCATTGCGGGACCTGCTCAGCTTCGCCGTCTGGGCGGCCAGCTTTTTGGGCAACAATATCAGCTGGGGGCGGCACCACTTCCAAGTGGACGACAACGGTCAAATTGTTCTAAGTCAACGGAAGGAAACGATATGAAAACCCTCTTTCTCAATCCCCCCTCCTTCGAGGGCTTTGACGGCGGGGCCGGTTCGCGCTACCAGGCGGTACGCGAGATCCGCTCGTTCTGGTACCCCACCTGGCTGGCCCAGCCTGCGGCGCTGGTGCCGGACAGCAAGCTCATCGACGCCCCGGCGCGCGGCCTGTCCCTCGACGACGTGCTGCCCCTGGCCAATGACTACGAGATGGTCGTGCTGCATACCAGCACTCCCTCGTTCGAGAACGACGTCAAGGTGGCCGAGGCCCTGAAGCAGGTAAACCCGAAACTGCAGATCGGCCTGGTCGGGGCGCACGTGGCGGTCAACCCGGAGCCCTCGGTGCTTGCCTCCGATGCCATCGATTACGTGGCGCGCAACGAGTTCGACTACACCATCGCCGAAGTGGCCGAGGGCAAACCCTACGCCGACACCGACGGCATCACCTACAAGGTCGACGGCCGCGCCGTACACAATCCCGAGCGCGCCCTGATCGCGGACATGGACGCCCTGCCGTCGGTGATCGACGTGTACAAGCGCGACCTGGTAATCGAGGATTACTTCATCGGTTACCTGAAACATCCCTATGTCTCCTTCTACACCGGCCGCGGCTGCAAGTCCCGCTGCACCTTCTGCCTGTGGCCTCAGACCATAGGCGGCCACAAGTACCGCACGCGCAGCCCGGAAGTGGTGGCCGAGGAAGTCGCACGCGTGCAGAAGGAGATGCCGCAGGTGAAGGAGATCTTCTTCGACGACGATACTTTCACCGACGACCGGCCGCGGGCCGAGGAGACGGCCAGGCTGCTGGGCAAGCTTGGGGTGACCTGGTCGTGCAACGCCAAGGCGAACGTTCCTTACGAAACCCTGAAGATCATGCGCGACAACGGCCTGCGCCTGCTGCTGGTGGGCTTTGAATCGGGCAGCCAGCGCATCCTGCTGAACATCAAAAAGGGCATGCACGTGGACTTCGCCCGTCGCTTCATGAAGGACTGCCATAAGCTGGGGATCACCGTGCACGGCACCTTCATCGTCGGCCTGCCCGGGGAGAACCACGAGACCATCAAGGAGACCATCGATTTTGCCAAGGAGATCAATCCCCACACCGTCCAGGTATCCCTGGCGGCGGCCTATCCCGGCACCTACCTGTACAATCAGGCCATGGAGAACGGCTGGTTCCGCAAGGATGCCAACGGGTTGGTCGCCAATACGGGCACCCAGGTCAGTTCCCTGGAATATCCCGATCTCTCCCACGAGGAGATCTTCGAGGCCCTGTCCACCTTCTACAAGCGCTTTTATTTCCGGCCCAGCAAGATCGGCGAGATCACCTGGGAAATGATGCAGAGCTGGGATATGACCAAGCGGCGCCTGCGCGAGGGCGTGGAGTTCTTCCACTTCCTGAATCAGAGGGCGGATGGCGCTTGAGGCAGCTGATCGTCACGGCCGACGATTTTGGACTGTCCGTTCCCGTCAATGAGGCCATAGAGCAGGCATACCGCGAGGGCGTGCTCACCGCCGCCAGCCTCATGGTGGGCGCCCCCTGCGCGGAAGACGCCGTGCGCCGCGCACGGCGCAACCCCGATCTGCGGATTGGCCTGCACCTTGCCGTGACCCGCGCCCGGCCCGTGCTCCCGGCCTCGGCGCTGCCCGATATCACCGAC
>JARRRO010000132.1:0-5414 GCA_037380645.1 Gammaproteobacteria bacterium
GGACGAGCTGGTGTTCACCATGCACCTGTTCCGGCCGGTGCGTTTTCTCCAGTACCTCCTGCCGTGGTACTGGTGGCACCCGGCCAGGGAGCCGCGGGCGGTGCGCCTGCGCATGGTGCTGGAGGAACTCGGCCCCATCTATGTCAAATTCGGCCAGCTGCTCTCCACCCGGCGCGACATGCTGCCCGAGGACATCGCCAGGGAATTCGCCCGCCTGCAGGACAACGTCCCGCCTTTCCCCGGCGCGCTGGCCAAACGCATCGTCGAGGAGGCCTTCGAGGAGGACATCGGCGAGACCTTCGCCGAGTTCGACGAGTCGCCCCTGGCCTCGGCCTCCGTCGCCCAGGTCCACGCCGCCCGGCTGCACGATGGCCGCGATGTGATCGTCAAGGTGGTGCGCCCGGGAATAGAGAGGAGCATCCGCCAGGACCTGGGCATGGTCTCCCTCCTCGCCGAGATGGCGGAGAAATACTCCTCCGACATCCGCCGGCTCAGGCCCACCAAGGTGGTGGCCGAGTTTCAGAAGACCCTGATCAACGAATTGGACCTCCTGCGCGAGGCGGCCAATGCCTCGCAGCTGCGGCGCAATTTCATCGATTCCGACCTGGTTTACATCCCCCAGGTGGAATGGGAGCTGACCCGGCGCAACGTCATGGTCATGGAGCGGATCACGGGCATCCCTGTCGGCAACATCGAGGCGCTGAGGAAATCGGGCGTCGATCTGAAATGGCTGGCGGAGGCGGGGGTGGAGGTATTTTTCACCCAGGTGTTCAGGGACAGTTTTTTCCACGCCGATATGCACCCGGGCAACCTGTTCGTCAAGCCGGAGGAGGGCAGGCAGCCGCGCATCATGTTGGTGGATTTCGGCATCATGAGCTCCCTCAGCGAATACGACCAGCGTTACCTGGCCGAGACTTTCCTCGCCTTTCTCAACAAGGACTACCAGAAGGTGGCGGAACTTCACGTGGAATCCGGCTGGGTCCCCATGGATACCCGGGTCGACGAGTTCGAATCTGCGATCCGAACAGTATGCGAACCGCTGATCGACCGGCCCCTGAAAGATATTTCCTTCGGGACCCTGCTGCTGCGCCTGTTCCAGACGGCCAAGCGTTTCAACATGGTGATCATGCCGCAGCTGATCCTGCTGCAGAAGACCCTGGTCAACATCGAGGGACTGGGGCGCCAGCTCTATCCCGAACTGAACATGTGGCATACCGCCAGGCCGCTGATGGAACGCTGGATGAGCGAGCGGGTGGGACTGCGGGGCCTGATCAAGAACACCGGCGAGTATGTCCCGCGCTGGGCGGGCAGGCTGCCGGAGCTGCCGGGCCAGCTCATCGACTTGGTGGATCGGGCCCGGGAGGGCAGGCTGCGGCTGGAATGGTCTTCGAATGAGATGCGGCGCCTGCGTGAGGAGATGCGCGAGAACAGCCGGCGCGACCGTCACGCCCTCATCGGCGCCATCCTGATCCTGGCCGGCATCCTGTCCACGGAGATGCCCGTGCTCATGGCCACCTTCATCAATCTGCCCGTCCTGACCTGGGCCCTGGTGGTGCTGGGCGGCGTGTTCCTGATCCTGTCCCTGCGCACCTGACGGCGACCGGAACGCCGGGCTATCACGAGCCCGGTTGTTTCGAGCCTTCCTCCCCCGCCTGGCCGGTAGAGCCGCGGCCGGTATCCGCGGCGTGATCGGTACTGACCATCCGATTCTGCAGAACCGGTGCATAGACCATCCTGGACAGACTCACCAGCCTCACGCCGTATTTATCCAGAGTCGGCAGCCTTTTGGCGAGCACCGCCAGGGTCTCCGCATGCGGATGGCCGATGGCGATGGCGTGTCCCTTTTGTTTTGCCACTTCGATAAGCTTGTCCACCTGGCCGTTGATGTAGTCGACGTCCACGACGTCGTCCAGGAACACATCGCGGCGCATGGAGGGGATGTGGTTTTCGCGGGCGATGCTGCCGGCCACGCTGTACTTGCTGGTAAAGCTGTCGATATAGAATTTGCCTTTGCCCTTGAGGAAATGCATCAGCCATTCCATGTCAGCGGGATTCGTGGTGAGCAGGCTGCCCATGTGATTGTTGACCCCGATGATATGGGGAAAGGAATGCAGATCATCGGCCACGGTCGCGATGAACTGCCGCCGGCTCATCCCCAGGGTCAGGGCCCCCGGACCGAGAAAGCGGTTCTTGTCCCGTTCCACGGCCTGCATGGGCAGGTGCAGCAGCACGTCCTTGCCCCTGCGGTTGGCCAGGTCGGACATCTGCGTGGCGAGGGGGGAGTGTGGCATGATGGCATAGGCAAGTGGGCCGGGCAGTTCCAGGGCCACCACGTCCTCGTGCTGCCGGTAGCCGATATCGTCGATGATGATGCTGACCCACGGAACCGCGCCCGGTTGCCCGTGATCGGCGAGGACCGGCGGCGAGCCGGCGACTAGGGCGAGGTACAGGAGAAGGGCCACGCTGCAGCGCGGCCGGCGTCGAAGGCTGGCGACTTCAGCCCTGGCCGGCATGCTGCCGCTGCAGGATCAGTCCCTTGAGAACGGTCAGGGCTTCATACAAGGCATAATCGGACCTCAGCAGCGAAGACTCCTCCTTGTCGACTTTCTCCGTGTCTGCCTGCTGTTTTCCGGCCTGTTTCTTGAGGGTGTCGTTGGACAAATGCCCGCTCAGGTCCGCCTCCTTGATCATGCCGGTGTTTTCCGCCAGCGGCTGGATCTTGACGTTCTCGATGGGTATGTCGGGGATGATGCCCTGATTCTGTATCGAGCGACCGGACGGGGTGTAATAACGCGCCGTCGTCAGTTTCAGAGCCGCACCATCGGTCATCGGCAGGATGGTCTGCACCGAGCCCTTGCCGAAGGTTTTCTGCCCCATGATGAGGGCGCGCTTGTGGTCCTGCAGGGCGCCGGCGACGATTTCCGAAGCAGAGGCCGAGCCGCCGTTGACCAGGACGATGATGGGCGCCTTGTCCAGCATGTCCACCGGCTTGGCCTTGAAGCTCAACTGGGAGTCCTTGATGCGCCCTTTGGTATAGACGATCAGTCCCTTGTCCAGGAACAAATCGGAGACCCCGACGGCGGCACTGAGTACGCCACCTGGATTGTTCCTGAGATCCAGGATGAGTCCGTTCAGCTTCTTGTTTTTCTCAATTAATGAGGTGACCGCCTTCTGGGCGTCATCGGCGGTATGTGTCTGGAAATGGGAGATGCGCAGATAGCCGATGCCCGGCTCAAGGGTTTTTTTGCGGACGCTCTTCACCTTTATCACGTCGCGGGTGACGGCGATGGTCAGTGGTTTCTCCAGACCCTCACGCAATATGGTCAGGGTGATGGTGGTCCCCGGATCACCCCGCATCATCTGCACCGCGTCATTGAGCGACAGTCCCTTTACCGGCGTGTCATTGAGTTTGATGATGAGGTCACCCGCCTTGATGCCCGCCTTTTGGGCCGGGGTATCGTCTATGGGTGAGATGACCTTGATCAAACCGTCTTCCATGCCGACCTCTATGCCCAGGCCGCCGAATTCTCCGGAGGTGCCCTCCTGCAGTTCCGAATAGGCCTCCTTGTCCAGATAGGCGGAATGCGGGTCCAGTCCTTCGAGCATGCCACGGATGGCGTTGTCTATGAGCTGGCGGTCGTTGATCTTTTCCACGTAGTCGTTTTTCACCTTGGTGAAGACTTCGGTAAAAGTCCTCACTTCGTCCAGGGGAAGCGGCTGTCCACTTTCTTATCCGGCTCTTTCGCCGTTGTATCCGCCATCCCGGCGTTGGGAAAGGCGAGGGCCAGAGCCAAAAGCGGTATGCAGAAAAGTCTTTGAGTCAGATACATGGTGGTTCCTGTAAACCCGGATAAAGGCCGGCTGAGGATGGAAGTGATAGCATCATTGCATGTTTCGGGATGACTGTGAAGCAAGCATACAGGGGTCGAGGCGAAGGTGACAAGTTTCGCAGCGAACCGTCAACGCCGGCACCACAGGGCCGGATTCCGGGGGGTGCCCTTGAGTCGGATCTCGAAATACAGGCCGGCCTGGTTCTGCCCGCCGGTATCGCCCACTTTGGCGATGACTTCGTTCTTGCTGACCATGTCACCGGGTTTTTTCAGCAGTTTTTCGTTGTTCCCGTAGAGGCTCATGTAACCGTTGCCGTGGTCGATGATCATGAGCAGACCCAGGTTGCGGAACCAGTCGGCAAAAATGACCCTGCCGCCGCTGACGGCGTGCACGTCGGTGCCGCTTTTGACGGCGATACGCACGCCATGGGAACGCAGCTTGCCTCCTCTCAGGGCCTCTCCGTAGTGATGAACGAATCGTCCCCGTACGGGCCACGACAGCTTGCCCTTGAGCGAGCCGAAGGGGGGCAGGTCCTCGTAGGCCTGGATTGCCAGTTGCTTCGATTTGAGACTGCTCAGCAGGGAGGACAGTTCCTTTTCATTGTGCTGCAGGTGCTGCAGCTGTTTCCCCTGTTTTGCGATGTATTCCATGAGTTCCGCGATCACGGCTTGCCTGGATTTCCGGTATTTCCGGTATTCCACCAGGCTCGCCCGGTGGCCGGCGCGCAGCTTCTCCAGTCTGGACGTCTGAGTCCGGATCGACGCCTGTAGCGAATCGAGCCGCTGCAGGGATTCCCTGACCGCGTTGATGTGCCGCGCCCGGGCGCGGCTGTAATATTCGTGGTAGGTCACCATCCTCCCCACCAGGGCCGGGTCCTCCTGATTCAGCAGCAGCCTGAGAAAATCATGGCGACCGGTTTCGTAGGCGATGCGGATTTGTTCGGCCAGGACACGGCGCTGGCGCGCCAGGGTGTCTTCCAGTTCGCTTTTCTGCTTCTGCAACTGCTTCAGTTTCGCCTGCCCGGACCGGATCTTTGCCTCCATGTCGCGCAGTTCCCCGGCGATGCGGGCGGCGGCCTTTTCCTTTTCCTGGAGTTCCTTCTGATAGGTCTCGGTGTTGGATTTGGCGCTGTCGATATTCGACTGGACGTCCTTGATCTTGGAGCGAATGGACTGCAGTTTTACCTCCCTGTTCTCGATCTGTATGGATCCATGGTCGCCGGCGAAGGCACCGCGCAGGGCGAGCAGAAACAGACAAGCAATGAGTCCCACCGCGAACGGTGCGCCTGGGCGCGAGGGAGAGGGTCTACTCTCCCGCGGCGGCCTGTGTGGAGTAGTCGGCGACATGGAACAACGGTCGTCCGGTCATTTCCGGGGGTGGCTTCATGCCCATCAGGTACAGCAGGGTGGGGGTGATGTCGCACAGTGCGCCTGTCCCCGGCTGGACTTCGGCCTGGCGGCCGATGTACAGCAGCGGGACCAGATTGCTGGTATGAGCGGTGTGCGGCTGGGCCTTCACTTTCTCGGTGATGAACGAGCGCATCTGCTCGGCGTTGCCGTGATCCGCGGTAATCAGGACTTCGC
>JARRRO010000132.1:5419-7452 GCA_037380645.1 Gammaproteobacteria bacterium
CGTCAACGACCCTGCCCAGACACGTGTCTATGGTCTCTATGGCCTTGACCGCCGCATCGAAGTCGCCGGTGTGGCCGACCATGTCGGCATTGGCGTAATTGCAGATGATGACGTCGTATTTGCGGCTGTTGATGGCGTCCACCAGTTTGTCGGTGACTCCCGGCGCGCTCATTTCCGGTTTCATGTCGTAGGTGGCAACGTCGGGGGAGGGCACCAGGATCCGGTCCTCGTGCTCGAATACACGCTCCTCCCCGCCGTTGAAGAAGAAGGTAACGTGGGCGTATTTCTCCGTCTCGGCGATGCGTAGCTGGCGCAGCCCGTGTTTGGCGATGTACTCCCCGAAGCTGTTGTTGATCCGTTCCGGCGGAAACGCGGCGGGGAAATCGAAGTCAGCCTTGTACTGGGTCATGCTGATAAAGGTGCCGAGATCGGGAACCCGATTCCGGGGGAAGGCGTCGAATCCCGGCTCGGTGAAGGGCCGGGACAGCTGCCGTGCGCGATCCGCCCGGTAATTGGCGAAGACCACGACGTCACCGTCGTCAACCCGAATTCTCTCCTCTCCCGGTTTCAGGATCGCCGTGGGTTTTACGAATTCATCAGTCTCCCCGCGCTCATAGGCCATGTCCACCGCAATGAACGGGTCCTTGCTCTGGAATTCCGCTTCGCCGTTGCAGATGAGCTCAAAAGCGGCCCGGGTCCGGTCCCAGTTCTCATTCCTGTCCATGGCATAGTAACGGCCGACGATGCTGGCAAAACGGCCTTTGCCCAGTTCCGTCATCTTCAGCTGCACGTCATGCAGGTATTCCTCGGCGCTCTTCGGCGGGGTGTCCCGCCCGTCCAGGAAGGCGTGAACGTAGATGTCCTTGAGATCGTAGCGATTGCCCAGCTCCATCAGCGCGCAGATATGGTCCTGATGGCTGTGTACGCCGCCGGGCGAGAGCAGGCCGAGGATGTGCAGGGCCCTGCCCTGCGCGGCGGCTCTGTCGAAGGCGCTGCACAAGACCTCGTTTCGGAAGAACGAACCGTCCTCGATGGCCTGGCTAATGCGGGTGAATTCCTGAGCGACAATGCGGCCGGCGCCGATATTCATGTGACCGACCTCGGAATTGCCCATCTGGGCGTCCGGGAGGCCGACATCAGTGCCGGAGGCGTTGATCAGGGTATGAGGATATTCCTCCCACAGGCGATCCCAGTTGGGCTTGTGTGCGCTGTGGATGGCATTGTAGTTGGTGTTGTCCGAATAACCCCAGCCGTCCAGCACGATCAGTATGTAGGGCCTGCGAGTCAGTTGCATAGCTGCGAGTTGTTCAATGTCGGCACCAGGCACGTCGTGTCTGTTCAACAGAAACCCGAGATGCGTATAATATAAAGGTAAAGGAAGAAATTACCGTTTCCGCCAAGACACATGCCAGGGTTCATTTTATCATGAAAAGCGGGAAGTGCCGAATCGGCCCTACCGGCCGGTGGGGTTTACGGCGGCCGCTGGCCACATTGTAATCGACGCCATATCACGTATGATGCTGCACCTCATGTTCGTATGTTTCATTCCCCGAGGCAGGAGTTATGGACAGGCTGCTTGAATTTGCCGGCAATCACCTTTTTCTGGTCAGCCTGTTTTTCGCCCTGCTGATACTGTTGCTCTGGAACCTGTTCGGAGGCGTCCTGGGGGGCGCCGGGCAGGTCGAACCCGCTGAGATGATTCGGATGATGAACCGCGACCATGCCATGGTGGTGGACGTGCGCAGCGAGGAGGAATTCAGGGGCGGGCATATCCTGAATGCGGTTAACATCCCCGATGCGGCCATTGCGGATCGGCAAAAGGAACTGGAAAAGGCGCGCAATAAACCCCTGATCCTGTACTGCAACAACGGAGGGATATCATTGAACACCACTCGCCGGCTGAAGGGGCTTGGCTTTGAAAAAGCCTTTTGCCTGAACGGCGGACTGGCGAGCTGGCGCAGCGCGGGCCTGCCGGTAAGCAAGGAAAACGGTTAGCCCCCATGGCCCAGACAAGCGACCAGGCGGACCAAGGC
>JARRRO010000133.1:0-6343 GCA_037380645.1 Gammaproteobacteria bacterium
CAACGAGGAGGGGGACATCTATTTTATCCAGGGCCGCACTAGTCCGTTTCTGGAACCCCCCACCGGCCATCCCCACATGAACCTGTTCGACATGGCGCGCCGCGGCCTGCGCCTGGACCTGGTCACCGCCGTACGCAAGGCGGCCGCCGCGGGTTCACGGGAACCCGTGCGCCGCACACTCGAAATCCTCTCCGATGACCGGCCGCTGACGGTGGACATCGAAGTCACCTGGCTGGACGAGCCGGACATGCTGCGCGGGCTGCTGCTGGTGACGTTTAATGCCAGGGAGCCGGCGGCGGAAAAGCAGCCCATCAAGGAGGAACCCGCGAAAAAGAAAAAACCCCTAAGCGACAGGGAGCAGGGGCGTGTCCAGGAGCTGGAACTGGAACTCCAGCACATGCGCGAGAGCCTGCAGACCACCGTGGAGGAGCTGGAGACCTCCAACGAGGAACTGCGGGCCTCCAACGAAGAGCTGCAGAGCACCAACGAGGAACTGCAGAGCACCAATGAGGAACTGGAAACCTCCAAGGAGGAGATGCAGTCCCTGAACGAGGAACTGACCACCGTCAACGCCGAACTGCAGTCCATGGTGGACGAGCTGGCCCAGGTCAGCGACGATATGATCAATCTCCTCAACAGCACCGGCGTGGCCACCCTGTTCCTGGACAACCAACTCCGCATCAACCGCTTCAACCAGCAGGCCACGGAACTGTTCAAACTCATTTCCTCCGATGTCGGCCGTCCCATCAGCGACCTGACCAGCAACCTGGACTACACTGGCCTGGTGGACGACGCAAAACGGGTCCTCGAGACCCTGAAAATCATCGAGATGGAGATCCGGGTCAAGGACGGGACATGGCGGCAGATGCGCCTGTCGCCATACCGCACCAGCGACAACGCCATCGAGGGGGTGGTCATCACCTTCGTCGACATCACCGAGCTCAAATCCAGCGCCCGCTTCAGCGAGGAGGCCCGCAGCCTGGCGGACCGCATCGTCCAGACTGTGCGGATACCGCTGCTGATCCTGGATGATAAACTACGGGTGGTGACGTCCAACCGGGCCTTCTACGAGACCTTCAGGCTGAAACCCAAGCTGGTGGAAGAGGAACTGGTCTACGAGATCGGCGGCGGCGAATGGGACATCCCGGAACTGCGCCGGCTGCTGGGTGAGGTCCTGTCGAGAAACGCCTCCTTCGAAGGCTACCAGGTCCGGCACGATTTCCCCCGCATCGGCCGCCACGTCATGAACTTAAACGCCAAGGCGCTGATTGAAGAGAAAAACCGGCCGCACCTGATCCTGCTGGCCATAGAAGACATCACCGCGGAGGAAAGCCAGCCGTGACCGCAAAGACCCGCAAACAGGGCGCGCCGCCCGGTCCCCCGGAGGAAATGGAGACCCTGCGGCGCTGGGCGCTGAAACTGCTCAACGAGGATCCCGGCCAGCTGGCGGAGATGAAACCGCAGGACCTGAATGCCCTGCTGCACGAACTGCAGGTGCACCAGGTCGAGCTGGAGATGCAGAACCAGGAACTGCGCGAGGCCCGCAACGAACTGGAACTGACCCAGGCGGAATACACCAGCCTCTACGATTACGCCCCGGTGGGCTACCTGAGCCTGGATCCGGACGGGCGCATAAGACGGCTCAACCTCATGGCCACCGATCTGCTGGGCAAGCCGCGTCAGAGTCTGGTTGGGACCTTCCTGAGCCGTTACATTGCCGACGCGGACCGGGCGATTTTCCAGCAGAAAATCCAGCAGGCCATGGACGGCAATGAACGGCACACCTGCGAGCTGCGGCTGCAGCGGCCCGACGCCGTCAAGCATATCCATTTCGAGTGCCAGACGGTCACCCGGGAGGAAAACAGCCTTGATGCGCTGCGCATCACCATGACCGACATCAGCCAGCGCGTGGCGGCGGCGGATCAGTTGCGCATCAGCCGCCGGCAGCTGGAAGAGGCCCTGGAGGCGTCCCAGTGCGGCCTGTGGGACTGGCCCGACGTGGAACGAGACGAGGCGTGGTGGTCGCCGGAGTTTTACCGGTTGCTGCGCTATGAAAACGGCGCTTTGCGGCCGGGATACAGCAGCTTCAAGAACCTGCTGCATTCCAAGGATCGGGAGCGGGTGCTCAAGGCGCTGGAGGGGCATATCCACCAGGGGATGCCCTTCGATACGGAGTTCCGGATGCGCACCCGCGCCGGCGACTACCGCTGGTTCCGCGGCCACGGCCAGATCATCCGCGACAGTCTCGGCGCACTCCACATGGCCGGTCTGTTGCTGGACGTCTCCACCAGGCACGAGAGTGACGAGGCCCTGCACCGGGCGCGGGACAAGGCGGAACATGCCGATCGGTATAAAAGCCGTTATCTGGCGGCAGCCAGCCACGACCTGCGCCAGCCCCTGCAGTCCCTGTCCCTGTATCTGAGCTCGCTGCAGCAGCTTCCCGGCACGGCGGAATCGGCTCAACTCATCACCAAGATGCATCAGTCCATCCAGAGCATGGGGCAGCTGTTGCGCACCCTGCTCAATGTCTCGCGCCTGGACGCCGGCATCATCGAACCGGAACCCGTCGCATTTCCCATCACCGAGCTATTCAGTGACATCATGGTCATCAACGGCCCCTCGGCCGAGGCCAGGGGCCTGGCGCTGCGCATCCACTCCAGCGACTGCCTGGTGTTCAGCGATCGGGTCCTGCTGCATGAGATCGTCCAGAATTTCGTCACCAACGCCCTTCATAATACCGACCGTGGCGGGGTGCTCATCGGCTGCCGCCGGCGCGGGGACAAGGCCTGGATCCAGGTCTGGGATACCGGCATAGGCATCCCGCCGGATAGGCTGTCCGAACTCCTGAGCCCGTCCGAACCGGCCAGGGAACAACAGGATGTCCGCGACGGCAACACCGTCCGGCCCGGACTGGGGATGGCCATCATCAGGCAGATTGCCGGGCTGCTCGGTTACCGGCTGTACGCGGAATCCGTACCCGACCGCGGCAGCATGTTCGCCGTGGAGGTCCCCCTGGCGCAGGCCGCGGACAGACCGCCTGCTGTCAGCGGGGAATGGGTATCCACCGGTGACGGCCACCTCACCCTGCTGGTGGTGGACAACGATCCGGCTATTCTGGACGCCTGCCGCGGGGCGGCGACGGCGGCGGGACACCGGCCGGCGTGCGCCAAGACCGCGGCGGAAGCCCTGGCGCAGGTTCAGGAGGGGCTGAGGCCGGACGCCATCATCTGCGACCTGAGGCTGCGGAGGATCCCCGGCACCGAGGTCATCCGCCGCCTGCGCAATGCCTTGGGTGAAAATACCCCCGCCATCCTGCTCACCGGAGACACCTCCTCTTTGCAGGGCGATGTGGAGGATCTGACCCGCTGCCGGGTCCTGTACAAGCCGGTAGCCTTCGACGTCCTTACCCGCACCATCAAGGAGCTTCTTGCTAAAGGCTAGTGGCTGGTAGCTTTCACGACGTCCGCGTCGCTGACCGGAGAAAAATCCAGGTACCACTCGTCCACATTGTGAAACGGCTCAGGCGCGGCCAGACAGATCACTTCGTCCGCGCCCTCCCCCAGCACCGCCGCGCCCTCCGGGGAGGCCACCGGCACGGCCACGACGAGGCGGGTCGGATGTCTCCGGCGCGCGGCGGTCACGGCCGCCTGCATGCGGGCGCCCGTGGCCAGGCCATCGTCCACCAGGATCACCCGACGCCCCCCGATTTCCGGCAGCGGCCGCCCGCCGCGGCAGATCTGGTTCAGGCGAGCCACTTCCCGCTGCGCCGCGTCCACGGCCCGGTTGACGCCGTTGCCGTCGACGCCGATCCTGCGGACCAGTTCCTTGTTCCACACCCGGATGCCGCCTTCGGCGGCGGCGCCCAGGGACAACCCGTCACGGCCTGGCGCCGCGATGTTGGCAACCGGCAGCAGATCCAGCGGGGCGTTCAAGGCGTCGGCGATCTCCCGGGCGACGGGAATGCCACCCGGCGACAGGGCCAGTACGATCAAATCCTTGCCGCCCCGCCAAGTCTGGAGTACCTGCGCCAGCGCTAAGCCGGCCGCGCGCCGGTCGGGAAAGGGGAGATCGGCGGTCCGGGGCGTATTGATATCATCCAACGGCGTCAGGTCCTTATGGAAACCGCGGGCGGGATTACGCCGCCGCCGCGGTAACTGCCCGGGCGGAGCGGCTGCGCACCAGGGCGGCCTGGGCCGTGCGCCGGTTCGGCATTCCGGCTCCCTGCATCCCGGCGTTGCCGCCGTAACAGACCTCCGACAACCCGGCGACATCCGTCAGGCTGATATTTCTCCTGTCCTTGCTGATGAGACCGGCCTTGTCGAAACGGGTCAGGACGCGGCTCACCGTCTCCAGGGTCACGCCCAGATAGTTGCCGATGTCATGGCGGGGCATGGGCAGAAGGAAGGAGGTGGCCGAGTAGCCGATGCGCTTGAAGCGCACCGACAAAGACAGCAGAAAGCCGGCGATGCGCGCGTCCGCGTCCCTGTGGCCTATGGCCAGGAGCAGTTCCTGCCGGTTGGCGATTTCGCGGCCGGTCTGGCGCCACAGTCGTTGCTGCAGGGCAGGCAGTTCCCTGCCCAGGGCGGCCAGCTTCTGGAAAGGGAGCACGCACACGCTGCTGGTCTCCAGCGACGCCGCCGTGGCGTTGTGACTGTCGTTACCGACGCCGTCCATGCCCAGGACTTCTCCGGGCAGATAAAACCCGGTGATCTGTTCCTCGCCGTCAGCCGCCATCACCATGGTTTTGACCATGCCGGAGCGCACCACGTAAAGGGCGGTGAACTTTTCCCCGGTGCGGAACAGATGCTGGCCGTTTTGCAGGATACGGACGTTACCCCGGCTGGACTCGAATTTCTCCAGTTGGCCGCCTTCCAGGCCGCCGGCCAGACAGAAGGACCGCATGGAACAGTTGCCGCAGGCGTGCCAGGCAGGGCCAGTGTGCTTCGTCGACATTTTCTTGTTCTCCCTTTTCGGTTTGTCTGATTCTCCGGAGATCCCCTCTGCAGGGCCGCCGGGGTATGGACAAACTCTAGATCGGGAGTCAGGGACGGGACATACGAACTTCCACGTAGGCGCTTACGGAAAACCCGTAAGGGTGGATAGTCGTCATTCGTGAATCGTGAATCGAATGTCCGCCGGTTCGACTACTTACTATTTACGACTCACGATTCACCTTCGCCGGGAAGTCGGCGGGCGTCAGGCCTGACTCAGGGCCTGGCGGATGTGGCCCAGCAGGAGCTGGTCGTTGAAAGGCTTCTTCAGCACCGCCCGCACCCCGGCACGGCGCACCCTTCCGGCCAGGGGACTGTCGGCGAAGCCGGTAACCACGATGATAGGCAGCCAGTACGAGGTCTGCGCCAATTCCTCCACCAGGTCGGCGCCGCTCATGTCGCGCAGGTTGAGGCCTCGGCCGAGGCGTAGGTCTCCGCCTCCCAGCCGCAGGTCTCCACCAGCATGCTGATGGCAAAGCGGACGGCTTCATCGTCGTCCACGATAAACACTTTCGACGGCTGGTCTGTCATAGACGCTGTTTCCCGGTTGCTCTGTACGGCTGTCTGCTTACTGTTCATCTGAAGTTTAATCGCGGTGAGGCAACGGAGTTTGATATCGATCAAAGGAAACCCTAAACACCGGTATCACGGCTTCCCCAGGTCGTCGCGGAAGCGGATCAGCTCCGCCACCGAGCGCAGGCCGAGTTTCTGCATGACGTGGCTGCGGTGCAGCTCCACGGTACGTTCGCTGATGCCCAGCTCGATGGCCACCACCTTGTTCGCCTTGCCGTCGCAGATCTGTTCCATCACCTCCACCTCCCGCGGGGTCAGCTGTTCGAACAGCCGTCTGGCCCCGGCCCGTCGGGCAGCGGCGGCCCGGGTATCAAGGTCCCGGCGCAACGCCTCGGCCACCCGGTCCAGCAGCTGCTGCTCATCGGCGATGGGCTTCTGGAAGAAGTCCACGGCCCCGCCCTTCAGCGCCTTGACCGCCGTGGGCACGCTGCCGTGGCCGGTGAGAAAGATGATGGGCGGCGGTGCGTCCTCCCGCCCCAGAAGTTCCTGCAGTTCCAGGCCGCTGGTGGCGGGCATGCGCAGGTCCAGGATCAGGCAGCACGGCGTCTGCGGATCATAAGCCCGTAGAAACGCCTCCGCGTCGGCGAAGGCCGCCACCGTATAGCCCGCCGATTCGAACAGCATCTGCAGGCCTTCGCGCACGGCGGCGTCGTCATCCACGATGAACACGGTTGCCTCCCCTGCCATGATCAGAACTCCTCAGGCGGCTCCAGCGGCAGCATGAAGGAGAACACGGCCCCGCCATCCAGGTTGGGACCGGCGCTGATGCGGCCGCCGTG
>JARRRO010000134.1:0-5766 GCA_037380645.1 Gammaproteobacteria bacterium
CATGATCTCGCGGGTGATGCCGTCGATCTTGATGTCCATCTGCAGCGCGGTAACACCGCCCTCGGTGCCGGCAACCTTGAAGTCCATGTCGCCCAGGTGATCCTCGTCGCCCATGATGTCGGACAGGACTACGAACTTGTCCCCTTCCTTGATCAGTCCCATGGCAATGCCGGCCACCGGCGCCTGGATGTTCACCCCGGCATCCATCAGGGACAGGCTGGTGCCGCAGACACTGGCCATGGAGCTGGAGCCGTTGGATTCGGTGATCTCGGAGACCACCCTGAGAACATAGGGAAAGGTCTCCAGATCCGGCATCACCGCTGCGATGCCGCGCTTGGCCAGGCGGCCGTGCCCGATTTCACGGCGCTTGGGGGAGCCCACCCGGCCGGTCTCTCCGACGCAGTAAGGCGGGAAATTGTAGTGCAGCATAAAGGGCTCCTTCCTCTCCCCCTCTATAGCGTCGATGATCTGGGCGTCGCGGTCGGTCCCCAGAGTGGTGATCACCAGGGCCTGGGTCTCGCCGCGGGTGAACAGGGCCGAGCCGTGGGTGCGCGGCAGCAGCCCGACCTCGATGGAAATGGGGCGGATGGTTTTGGCGTCGCGCCCATCGATGCGCGGTTCGCCGGAGATGATGCCGCCGCGCACGGTGGCGCTCTCCAGCTCCTCGATGGTGCCGTCGATGGCGGATTCGGCCCAGCGCTCCGGATTCGCCTCCAGGATGCCGGCCAGGGACTGCTTGCGGATTTCGTCCAGCCGTTCCCGGCGGCTGAGCTTGTCGGTGATGGCATAGGCCTCCCGGATCAGATCGCCGCAGCGCGTTTCCACCTCGCCGACCAGGTCCCGGTCCGGTTCCGGCGGCGCCCAGTCCCAGGGCTTGACGCCGGCCTCCTTGGCCATGGCATGGATGTTTTCAATGACGACCTGCATATGCTCGTGGCCGAACATGACGGCCCCCAGCATGACATCTTCGGGCAGCTGCTTGGCCTCGGATTCCACCATCAGGACGGAACTGTCCGTCCCGGCCACCACCAGGTCCAGTTCCGACTCCTTCAGTTCGTCGAAGGTGGGATTTAGGATGTATTCGCCGTTGCGGTAGCCGACCCGGGCCGCGCCTATGGGGCCGTTGAAGGGAGCGCCGGACATGGTGATCGCCGCCGAGGCCCCGATCATGGCCGGGATGTCCGGGTCCACGTCGGGATCCAGAGACAGCACTGTGGCGATAATCTGGACCTCGTTCTTGAACCCCTTGGGAAACAGCGGCCGTACCGGCCTGTCGATGAGGCGGCAGGTCAGGGTCTCCTTCTCCGAGGGACGGCCCTCGCGCTTGAAAAAGCCACCGGGGATCTTGCCCGCGGCATAGGTTTTCTCCTGATAATCCACCGTCAGCGGGAAGAAGTCGCGCCCGGTGTCCGCCTCCTTGTTGGCCACACAGGTTACCAGCACGACGGATTCGCCGAGACTGGCGAGCACGGCCCCGCTCGCCTGGCGGGCGATCCGGCCCGTCTCCAGGACGACCTTCTTTCCTCCATATTGGAATTCTTTGGTGACGACACTCATAACATTTCCCCGAAATCGGTTGGCAAAGGTGGTTGCATGAAAGGATGAAAGTCGGCGCAGCCGGAGAGGCGGTTCAAGAACCGGCGTATTGCGCGCACAGCGTATTGTCTAGTCACAGATGTTGTTATTTTCTCAGGCCGAGGCGGCCAATCAGCTCCCGGTACCGGTTGACGTCCTTTTTCCTGAGATAATCGAGCAATTTGCGGCGCTGATTGACCATGCGCAGCAGACCCTGGCGGGAATGATGGTCCTTGGTATGCGTCTTGAAGTGATCCGAGAGATCCGTGATCTGTGCGGTCAACAGGGCAACCTGCACCTCCGGGGAACCGGTATCATCGGGCGCAAGCCGGTATTCATTCATGATCTCAGCTTTCTGCTGCTGACTTAATGCCATTTTTGTATAGTGCTCCTGACGAGACTTAGCGAACGGCGCGTATTGTACCTAGGCGGTCACATACGGACAAGGATATTGGCCTATTTTCGGCTTTCCTCGCGCCCTCATGGATTGATCAGCCGGCGCGGGGCGATGCGGCCGTCGTCCAGGACTTCGCCCACTCCTAGGAATACATGGGTATCGGTATAGATCCTGAGCAGCCCCTCGGTGGGGGCGTGGGGAATGATGACCGGCTGACCCTGCTTCAGGTAATAGGCCACCGTCTCGGCCATCTCCACCTCTGGCATCTCCCGGATCACGGTATCGACGGAAAGCAGGCTTGCGTCCAGCGCCGCCGGCCCCCCGGCGTCCAGTTGCTCCAGTTCCTCCATGGTGATCATCTCCTCTTCCCGGAACGGGCCCGTGCCGGTGCGCCGCAGACGCCCGATATGGGCCCCACAGCCCAGCGCCCGGCCGATATCCTCGGCCAGGGTGCGGATGTATGTGCCCTTGGAGCAATGCACGTCGAGCAGCAGTTCATCGCCGCCGAACTTCACCAGCGTCAGTTCGTGCACCACCACCTCCCGTGGTTCCCGCTCCACCTCTAGGCCCTGGTAGGCCAGCTCATACAGGCGCTTGCCCTTGTGCTTGAGGGCGGAATACATGGGCGGCACCTGCTTTATGGCGCCCCGGAATGAGGAGAGCGCCGCTTCGATACGCGCCCTGTCCAGATCCGGCACCGGCGCCTCGCTGACCACCTCCCCTTCCGCGTCGCCGGTGGCGGTCTCCCGCCCGAGCCGGCACAACGCCAGGTAATGCTTGTCCGCCTCCAGCAAAAAGGACGAGAACTTGGTGGCCTCTCCGAAACACAGGGGCAAAAGGCCGGTGGCGCCGCGGTCCAGGCTGCCGGTATGCCCGGCCTTGCGGGCATTGAAGAGGCGTTTCACCTTCTGCAGCGCCTCGTTGGAGGTCAGGCCCGCCGGTTTGTCCAGCAGCAATACGCCGTGCACGTCACGGCCCCGGGACTTTTTCCGTCTGCTCATACGCCTCCCTTCCCTTATCCTGCAACCATTACTCGTCGTGTTTGCTGACTGCGTCGATCAGATCCGTCAGGCGCCGACCACGTTCAACGGAATAGTCGAATACGAAGGTCAGGCGGGGAACACTGCGCAGGGACAGCTTTTTCGACAGGTGATGCCGGTAATGGCCGGCCCGCTCGTTCAGATCCGCCACCACCCGGTCCTTGTCCAGATTGTCTTCCAGGCTGGTGACGTAGACCCTGGCATTCTTCAGGTCGGGACTCACATCCACGCCCGAGACGGTGACAAATTTCAGCGGTGTATCGCTCATCTCCCGCTGAATGCACACCGCCAGTTCCCGCTGGACCAGATCGGCGACACGGCGGTTACGACCGTATTCTCTGGGCATGGCAGACCCCGTACAGCTCAGATGGAACGCGACACTTCGATGCGTTCGAAGACTTCTATCTGGTCCCCGACCTTGACATCGTTGTAGTTTTTCACGCCGATGCCACACTCCGTGCCGGATTTGACTTCGTTGACATCGTCCTTGAAGCGCCGCAGCGATTCCAGTTCACCTTCGTAGATGACCACGTTATCGCGCAGCACCCGGATGGGATTATGTCTGCGCACTACGCCGGTGGTGACAATACAGCCGGCGATATTGCCTAACTTGGGCGACCGGAACACGTCCCGCACCTCGGCGATGCCGATGATCTGTTCCCGGATCTCCGGCTCCAGCATGCCGCTGATGGCCTTTTTTACATCGTCGATGACGTCGTAGATGATGCTGTAATAGCGCAGGTCTATCCCTTCCTCCTCCGCCAGTTTACGGGCGGCACTGTCGGCACGCACGTTGAAGCCGATGACCACGCCTTTGGACGCCATTGCCAGGTTGATGTCGGATTCGGTAATGCCGCCCACGCCGCTGCTGATGATATTGACCTTTACCTCGTCGGAGGAGAGCCCGGTCAGCGACTCCACCAGGGCCTCCGCCGAACCCTGCACATCGGCCTTGAGCAGGATATTGAGGGTGGCGACGCCCTCCTCCCCCATCTGGGACAGGACGTTCTCCAGCTTGGAGGCCTGCTGGCGGGCCAGTTTGACCTCGCGGTATTTGCCCTGCCGGAACAGGGCGATCTCCCTGGCTTTCTTTTCGTCGTCGAGAACGACCACCTCGTCGCCGGCATTGGGAGTGCCCGACAGGCCCTGCACCTCCACCGGCATGGAAGGCCCGGCCTCATTGACCTCCCTGCCGTTCTCATCCTGCATGGCCCGCACCCGGCCGAATTCATGGCCGCTGAGGATAATGTCGCCCTTGTTCAGGCGGCCGTTCTGGACCAGGACCGTGGCCACCGGCCCGCGTCCCCGATCCAGCCTGGATTCAATCACAATGCCATTGGCGGGGCCCTCTTCCACCGCCTTGAGTTCGAGGATTTCCGCCTGCAATAGGATGCTCTCCAGGAGTTCATCCACTCCCTCTCCGGTAAGGGCGGACACGTTGACGAACTGGGTGTCGCCGCCACACTCCTCGGGAATCACCTCCAGCTTGGACAGTTCCTGCTTGACCCGGTCCGGATCGGCATCGGGCTTGTCGATCTTGTTGACGGCCACGATGATGGGGACATTGCCCGCCTTGGCGTGCTTGACGGCCTCCTCGGTCTGCGGCATGACGCCGTCATCCGCCGCCACCACGATAACGACGATGTCGGTGACCTTGGCGCCACGGGCACGCATGGCGGTGAAGGCTTCGTGGCCGGGGGTGTCCAGAAAACAGATTTCACCTTTCTCAATAGGTACCATGTAGGCACCGATGTGCTGGGTGATGCCGCCGGTCTCGCCCGCCGCCACCTTGGTGCGGCGGATATAATCCAGCAGCGAGGTCTTGCCGTGATCCACGTGGCCCATGATGGTCACCACCGGGGCCCGGCCGACCTCCTTGCCCTCCACCTTCATGGACTGAATGACCTCTTCTTCCAGGGCGTTTTCCTTCATCAGCTTGGGGATATGTCCCATCTCCTCCACCACGATGGCGGCGGTATCCTGGTCGATGATCTGGTTGATGGTGACCATGCTGCCCATGTTCATCAGGGCCTTGACCACCTCCGTGCCTTTCACGGACATGCGCTGGGCCAAGTCCGCCACGGTGATGCTCTCCGGCAGGTCAACCTCACGGACGATGGGCGCCGTGGGTTTTTCAAACCCATGCTGAGCCGGGCGGTTGACCACGGAACGGGGCGGGCGCGTCGGTTTCTTCTTGCGCCGGCCGGACTTCTCCGAGGCCACGTGCAGTTCCCTGCGCTGGCCCCCCTTGCGGGAGCGCTCCTCTTTTTCACGCTCCCCCCGACGGCGCTGGGGTTCCTCGCTGGGGGCGGGACCGGCGCCGGCTTCGGCCGCCGGCGCCACTGCCGGGGCTTCCTCGGCCTCCCCGGTCCCGGCTTCCCGCGGCGACCGGCGCCTCCTCGACCGCTACTTCCTCGGCCGGTGCCGGTTCCGCGGCGGCGGCCTCCTGCTGCTCGACCTCGGCCAGGCGGGCCTGCTCTTCGGCCTGCCGCTGCGCCTCCTGTTCCTCGAGCTCTTGCTGCCTGGCGGCGGCCTCCTCCTCCAAAGTACTGCGCTTGGCATAGGTGCGGCGTTTGCGGAATTCGACGCTGATGGTCTTGGCCCGGCTCTTGGCGGCGCCGCGACCGGTGGTGGAAACAGGGACCTTGATCTCGCTCACGGACTTGCGCCGCAGGGTGATCTTCCTCGGCTCCGAGGTCTCGTTCTTGCCGTGCTTGCGGCGCAGGTAGCCCAGCAGCTCGGACTTCTCATCGT
>JARRRO010000135.1:0-8103 GCA_037380645.1 Gammaproteobacteria bacterium
GCTTTCCAGGTCGCCCGAAAGTTTTTCCTTGGAATACTGATCGTTCTTGCTGAAGAACGAGAACAGGGTGGTCGGGCTCAGCTGAAACTGGTCCAGCAGTTCGTCGTCGCTGAAGGCCTTGTTGCCGATGATGTTGATATCCTTGATCCTGGCCGCCTTGCCCTCGGCGATGTGGATCGACACGGCCACGCGGTTGTTGGACAGGGGATCCACCTTGGTATCGACCTTGACCGCGTACTTGCCCCGCGAGTAGTACTGGCGGGTCAACTCCTTGCGCAGACCGTCCAGCTTGGATTGTTCGAACACTCTCCCCTCGGCGAAGCCGATATCCTTGAGGCCCTTCATAAGGTCCTTGGTCTTGATGTCCTTGTTACCGCTGATGTTGATGCTGCCGATGGCCGGCCTCTCCTTGAGCTTAATGACCAGGACATTGCCGTCCCTCTCCATGGTGATGTCACTGAAGAATCCCGTCTTGAACAGCGCCTCCGCCGCTTCCCTGGAGACCTGATCGTTGAACTTGTCTCCCACTTCCACCGGCAGGTAGTTGAATACCGTACCGGGCGTCAGGCGCTGCAGGCCGATAACCCGGATATCCTTGATGGTGAATTCCTGAATGGCGAAGGCCGAATGGAAACAGGCCAGAAGGAGAACAATAAAAGGCAGTTTTCTGATTACGGCAGAAGTCATCATAAAGCGTGGGATTGTTATTATTTATCCGATCAGACGCAGGATGTCGTTGTAGAAAGCAATGCTCATGAGACCGAGAAGCACAGCTATCCCCACCTGCTGTCCGACCAATTGGACCGATTCCGGGACGGGACTCCCCTTCACGAACTCGATAAGGTAATACATTAAGTGGCCGCCATCCAGTACCGGTATCGGCAGCAGGTTCAAAACGGCGAGGCTGACGCTGACCACGGCCATGAAGCCGAGAAACGCCGCCAGCCCCAGGCTCGCCGTCTGCCCGGCGTATTGAGCGATGCTGATGGGACCGCTGAGATTCTTCACGGAGGCCTGACCGGTAACCATCTTGCCCAGTATGCGCAGGGTCATGAGCGACATGTCACCGGTCTTGGCCCCGCCCTTGGCCAGGGCCGCCAGCGGCCCGTAGCTCACCACCGCCATCAGGCTTTTGTCTATTTTCAGCCCCCTCTTGGCGGCGGCGCCGATGAAGCCGATGGTCTTGCCGTCATCCCCCTTCACGGCCTTGGGCGTGATGGTCACGTTCACGGTCTCGCCGTCGCGCTGCACCTTCAGGGGCAGCGGCAGGTCCGGATGGGAACGGATCACCCCCACCCAGTCGCCCCAGCCGGACACCGCTTTGCCGCCGGCCGAGAGCACCTTGTCCCCCGGTCTGAGGCCGGCTGCCTCCGCCGCCCCGCCGGCGCTGACCCTGCCGATCACCGCGGGATACACGGGGACCTTGGGGGAAATCCCCAGCTTTTCAAGCAACCGCCCCTGGGCCATGTCGTCGATGCTGTAGCTGGACAGGTTGACGATAACGTTCTCCTCGCTGCCGTCCTTGTTCTGGACGCTGAAGGTGGCGTTGCCGCCGCCCAGGAGCTTGTCGATGGTGGCGTCGGCCACCGCCGACCAGGTGGGGGTCCTGCGCTTGTCCACCCGCAGCACCACCTGGCCCGGCTGCAGCCCGGCCCGCATGGCCGTTGAATCCGGACTTACCCCGCCGATGACGGGTTTCAGGCCGGTAATGCCCACCATGTACACGGCCCAGTAGGCCAGCACCGCAAACAGGAAGTTGAACAGGGGGCCGGCGCTGACCACGGCGATACGCACGGGCAGGGACTGGTTGTTGAAGGCCCGGTGCTTCTCGGCCTCCGGCACCTCCCCTTCGCGCTCGTCCAGCATCTTCACGTAGCCCCCCAGGGGCAGGCTGGCCACCACCAGCTCCGTCTTGTCCTTACCGAAGGTCCGCTTCCACAGGGGCCGGCCGAAACCGATGGAAAAGCGCAGGATCTTGACGCCGCAGCGCCGCGCCACCCAGTAGTGGCCGAACTCATGGAATGTGATGAGGACGCCGAGGACCAGGATGAAGGCGCCCGTGGCCTGCAGGAAAGCGATCACGCCGCCAGCCTCCTCACGGTTTCCGCAGCGAAGGCCCGGGCCTCGGCGTCCGCCGCCAGCACGGCCTCCATGCTGTCGGCGGGCCCATCGGTGACGCCACCCAGGGTATCTTCCACCACCTTTGGGATGCCGGTGAAACGAATGCGGCCGGCGAGGAATTCGGCCACCGCCACCTCATTGGCGGCATTGAGAATGGCCGTGGCCGTGCCGCCGCGCTGCATGGCCTCGGCGGCCAGGCGCAGGCAGGGAAAACGCACGGGGTCCGGCTCCTGGAAATCCAGCCGGGCCACCTCGAACAGGTTCAATGACGCCACCCCCGATTCCATACGCCCGGGCCAGGCCATGGCGTGGGCGATGGGGGTGCGCATGTCGGGATTGCCCAGCTGGGCGAGCACCGAGCCGTCCACGTACTCCACCAGGGAATGGATGACGCTCTGGGGGTGCAGCACTACCTGGATGCGGTCGGGAGTGGTATTGAACAGCCAGCAGGCCTCGATGATCTCCAGGCCCTTGTTCATCATGGTGGCCGAATCCACCGAGATCTTGCGGCCCATGACCCAGTTCGGGTGGGCGCAGGCCTGGTCCGGGGTGACGTGCTCCAGATCGGCCAGCGGGGTCTCGCGGAAGGGCCCCCCGGAGGCGGTGAGCAGGATACGCCTGACGCCGGACCGGGGCAGGCCGTCACGGAAATCCGAAGGCATGGCCTGGAAGATGGCGTTGTGCTCGCTGTCTATGGGCAAAAGCACCGCCCCGTGTTCGGTAATGGTATCCATAAACAGCTTGCCCGACATAACCAGGGCCTCCTTGTTGGCCAGCAGCACTCGCTTGCCGGCCCGCGCCGCCGCCAGGGACGGCAAAAGGCCCGCCGCCCCCACGATGGCGGCCATGACATAATCGGTCTCGGGCAGGGACGCGACCTGTTCCAGCCCCGCGGTACCGGATAAAACTTCCGTTTCCATAGAGTCAGAGACCAGCAGGCCGCGCAACCGTTCCGCGCTGTCGGCATCGGCCATGACGGCGTAGGCGGGCCGCCAGCGGCGGCACTGTTCCGCCAGTCTCTCCACGTCGGAATTCGCCGTCAGGGCCGTGACCCGGAATCCGTCGCGGTGGCGATCGATGACATCGAGGGTGTTGACCCCGATGCTGCCGGTAGAACCCAGTATTGTTACCCCTTTCATAGATGCGTGCTCCAGATCAGCAGCAGGCCGGCCGCGAACACCGGCATGGCGGCGGTAAGGCTGTCGATGCGATCCAGCAACCCGCCGTGGCCCGGCAGGAGATGGCCGCTGTCCTTGACCTGGGCCGACCGCTTCATCAGGCTGACCAGCAGGTCACCCAGCACCGAGGCCAGCACGGTGACCAGGCATAAAATCAAAAATATCAGTATATTAAGGCCTTGTATATCGTCGTACAGCACCCACCCCAGGGCAACCACCAGGCTGGCGGCGAGGGCGCCGTACAGGCCCTCCCGGGTCTTGCCGGGGCTGATGTGGGGCGCCAGTTTCGAGTGCCCCCAGCGCCGGCCGGTGAAATAGGCGGCACTGTCCGCCACCCATACCAGTACCACCGGCAGCAGCAGGATCAGCCGGCTCTCGGGGCCGGTGGCGTGGAGCATGACCAGGGCCAGCCAGGCCGGGACCAGGATCACCAGGCCCAGCAATTCCTTTAACGGCCGGGAAGCGGGAAGGCTGACCAGCCCCTTTTCCACGGCGATCACTTCCACCAGCACCAGAATCCAGCCGAAGGCGGCGCACATTATCAGCAGCTGTGACCAGGCGGTGTCCCGCAGGGCATAGCACACCAGCAGCAGGGCCGTGACCACGATCAGGTAGAGAATGCGTTCAATAACGCGGTGCATGCCGGCGAGCCGTCCCCATTCCCAGGCGGCCACGCCGGCGAGCACGCCCGTCACCAGGCTGAACCAGGGGGTGTCCAGCAGGAACACCGCCGCGATGAACAGCGCCGCCAGCACGACGCCGGTGGCGATGCGCTGCCTAAGCATCCTGCCCCGCGTTCAGCTGCTCCTCGATGCGCCCGAAACGGCGCTGCCGGCCCGCATACCAGGCCAGGGCCGCCTCCAGGACGGCCGGGGTGAAATCCGGCCACAGGGCGTCACAGAAATACAGTTCTGAATAGGCCAGTTGCCACAGGAGATAATTGCTGATGCGCCGTTCCCCGCCGGTGCGGATGAAGAGATCGGGTTCCGGCAGCCCGGCCAGGTTCAGATGGCGGGCGAAGACGTCCTCGTCCACGGTCTCCGGGGGCAGCCTCCCGTCCAGGACCTCGGCCAGGATCTCCCGGCAGGCCCGGGTGATGTCCCAGCGCCCCCCGTAATTGGCGGCCACGTTCAGGGCGAGGCCGGTGTTGCCGGCGGTCTTGGCTTCCGACCGGGCGATGGCGTCCTGCAGCTTGGAGGGAAAGGCCGAGCGTTCGCCGATAAACACCAGCCTGACCCCGTGGGCGTGCAGATCGTCGACCTGCTCCTCCAGGGAGCTGATGAACAGATCCAGCAGCAGCTGTACCTCCTGCCGCGGGCGCTGCCAGTTTTCGCTGCTGAAGGCGAACACCGTCAGGTAGCCTATCCCCCGCTGCGCGCAGTCCTCCACGACGCGGCGCAGGGTCTTGACCCCCGCCTTGTGCCCCGCGGCCCGGGGCAGACCTCGCTGCGCCGCCCAGCGCCCGTTGCCGTCCATGATGATGGCGATGTGTTGAGGGAGGTTGGGCTTTTTTTCAGACTCGATCATGAATACCTACGGGACAGGCCGGGCATGGCGAATGAATCGTAAGTCGTGAATCGTAAAAGAATGTGTCATTTCGAGCATAGCGAGAAATCTTGCTGTAATGTTAACCGACAATTTTGAAATGAAAGATTTCCCCCTCCGGTCGAAATGACAGTGCTTTCAAAGCAGCAGGAAACGCTGCGCTAATTCTCTTTAAATCCGCCGCGTAATTTCAGGAAGGTGTTTTTGCCTTTACTATTCACAATTCACTGTTTACTACTCACTATTCACTGCAGTTATACTTCCATCAGCTCGGTTTCTTTTTCTTCCAACATCCTGTCGATTTCGGTGACATGGGTGTCGGTGATCTTCTGCACCTGCTCCTCGGCCCGGTGCTCGTCATCTTCGGTAATGTCCTTGTCCTTGACCGCGGACTTGAGATGGGTGTTGGCATCGCGGCGGATGTTGCGGATCGCCACGCGCGCCTTCTCCGCTTCCGAGCGCACCACCTTGATCAGTTCCTTGCGTCGATCTTCCGTCAGGGGTGGCAGCGGCACCCGGATGACCTCGTGTGTTCCAGCAGGCTGGGATGGGCCCGGCCGGTCCGGACCTTGGCCAGGTCGTGACGCAGGGTCTCCATCGTCTTGTCCATGCGCTGCTTGGCGTCTTTGATGATCGCTTCAGTCATGCCGTCCCACCTCCGACAGGGTTATTCGGTGACCAGGGTGCCTTCATCCTTGCCCACGGCGGCACGCATCAGCGCCCCCGGCCGCATCATGTCCAGCACACGCATGGGCATGTTGTTCTCCCGGCACAAAACCACCGCGGTGGCGTCCATGACGCCGAGCTTCTTCTCTATCGCCTCATCATAACTCAGTTTGTCATAGCGGCGGGCGTTTTTGTCCTGCATGGGATCCGCGGTATAAACGCCGTCCACCTTGGTCGCCTTGATCAGCAGATTGGCGTCGATCTCGACGGCGCGCAGGCTGGCGGCCGAGTCCGTGGTGAAGAAGGGATTGCCGGTACCGGCGGCGAAGATCACCACCCTGCCCTTCTCCAGGTGGCGGATGGCGCGACGGCGAATATAGTCCTCGCACACCTGGTTGATCTGGATAGCGGACATGACCCGGGCATACATGCCTGCCTGCTCCAGGGCGTCCTGCAGGGCGAGGGAATTGATGATAGTGCCCAGCATGCCCATGTGGTCGGCGGTGACGCGGTCCATGCCGCTGGCCGCGAGACCGGATCCGCGGACGATGTTGCCGGCGCCCATTACGACGGCGGCCTCCACGCCGGCCTCCCTCAGATCCTTGATCTCACTGGCGATACGTTTGATGACGTCGGGATCGATGCCGTATCCAGCCTTCCCCATGAGGGCCTCGCCGCTGAGCTTCAGCAGTATTCTTTTATACTTCAGCTCTTCCGGGGTATCTGGCAATGTCGTGTCCTGGGTTGACGCTCTAGCAGACTGTCATACAACAAAATTTATCAAAGCCGGTGTCCGGTGCATGGATGCACCGGCATCCCTGCTTTCGCAGGGACATGCTTTTTAATCGCCTCAAGCGATTCAAAAATGAAGCAAAGTGGAAATCGCATTTTCACTTTGCGAGTTGAAAAACGATAGGGACATCGTTTTTTCAACATCTGTTATCCGCCCTTGGCCTGGGCCATGACTTCCTCGGCAAAGCTGTCACTTTTCTTTTCTATGCCCTCACCGACCTCATAGCGCACGAAGGCGTTGACCTTCGCTCCCTTCTCCTTGAGCAGCTGGCCCACGGTCTTGTCCGGGTCCTTCACGAAAGGCTGGCCCGTCAGGGTGATCTCCTTCAGGTATTTCTGCAGCCTGCCGGCCACCATCTTCTCGACGATCTCGGGCGGCTTGCCGCTCTCCGCGGCCTGGGCCGCAAAGATCTCCCTTTCCTTGTCCAGCATCTCCTGCGGTACACCGCTTTCGTCCACGCACACCGGCCGGCTGGCGGCGATGTGCATGGCCAGGTCCCTGGGCAGGTCCGCGTCGCCGCCGTCAACGTCCACCAGCACTCCGATGCGAACGCCGTGCAGGTACGAACCCAGAGAACCCGCGGGTCGGAACCGGACGAAACGGCGCACCGAGGTGTTCTCGCCGATTTTCGCCACCAGCTGCTGGCGCGCCTCTTCCACTGTCACGCCGTCCATGCCTGCCATGGGCTGCGCCTGCAGGGCCTCCACGTCCTCCACGCCGGAGGCGAGGATGGTCGCGGCGACGCCGTCGGCGAAACGGGTGAAGTTCTCATCTTTGGCCACGAAATCTGTCTCGCAGTTCACCTCCGCCATGGCCGTCCCGGCGCCCGCCTCGTCGGTCCTGATGACGATCACGCCCTCGGCGGCCGTCCGCCCCGCCTTCTTGGCGGCCTTGGCGATGCCGGCCTTGCGCATGTTTTCGATGGCGGCGTCGATGTCGCCTTCCGTCTCCTGCAGGGCCTTCTTGCAATCCATCATGCCCGCCCCGGTGCGTTCCCGGAGCTCCTTAACCATTGAAGCTGTAATCTGCATGCTTTCCTCTCAGGCTTTCGCCTTGTCTTTGTCCTTGGAAGACGCCTGGGCGGTCTTCTTCTTGGTGGTCTTTTTCTTGGTGGTCGCCTTTTTCTTGGTGGTCTTCTTGGCGGCGGCCTTCTTCGCGGTCTTCTTGGCGGCCGGCGCTTTCGCGGCGGATGCCTCCGGGGCTTCCTCCTTCACTTCGGCGGCCTCCTCCTTCACTTCGGTGGTACCCTCCGTGGGCGCCTCCTTCACGGCGGCCTCCACTGTAGGGGCCTCTTCGGTAGGCACCTTATCCATGACCGCCTCTTCTGCGGCACCCTCCTCCTTTTCCGCGGCTGCTTCCTGCTCTGCAGGCGCAGCCTTCCCGGCGGCCGCGGCCTTGCCGGCGGCTGCCGCTTTCTTGCGGGAGGGCTTCTTCCGGGCCGGCGCCTTGGCCCCACGGCGCGGTTTCTCCTCCACCATGGGCGCGCCGCTCTCGTCCAGCTCCACGAATTCGTCGGCCTCGCCCTCGCCGCCGAGGTGGGCGACGCTGGCGCGACCCTCCAGGATGGCATCGGCGACGCCCTTGGCGTACAGGCGGATGGAACGGATGGCGTCATCGTTGCCGGGGATAAGATAATCCACGCCGTCGGGGGTGTTGTTGCTGTCCACCACGCCGATGACGGGGATGCCCAGCTTGACCGCTTCCTTGACGGCGATATCCTCGTAGCCCACGTCGATGATGAACAGGGCGTCCGGCAGGCCTTTCATGTCCTTGATGCCGTCCAGGTTGCTCTTGAGCTTG